>NZ_JBFRGE010000022.1:0-90378 GCF_052115185.1 Paenibacillus sp. 2TAB19
GTATATATGAGGGAGGCAATCTCATTGATTAAATTATTGAAAAGTATCGCAGTTTTTTCTCTGATATCCATGCTTCTAGTGCATCCGGTGTCGGCAGAAGCGAAAACAGTGAAGTTAAAGGTAACATTAGTGAGCATGGAGTTAGTTGAAAATAACCATGTAGGCAATGAGTGGTATGCGGCTGCGTATGTGAATGGTAAGGAAGTCAAAACAGGAAGCACGGTTACGCTGACCTTGAAAACGACAGACAGCATCAAGCTTAAAGCGTACGCCGAGGAGCAGGATAAGATCCCTGAATCGGGAACTGCGACGTTGTCCGTCAAAGCGGCTAACGTAACGAAAACGATAAGCAAATCATTAAAGGTAACGGTAACGGAAAATAGAGGAAGATATTCGGGCAATAGCGCCGATTGGAAATTCACTTTCAAAATACAAAAATAAGAAAAAAACCAACTCTGCTGTACCCGTTCAGTAGAGTTGGTTTTTTTCCCAATAGGATGAATGTCGATCGAGGTTCCGTTAACTCAGTCTTTGCTGCAGCATCGCACCCAACTCATCCGTCGTTTCCCATACGGTTGGACGAATGAGCGAATGATGGACAATTTGACTGGCGTCTACGCGACTGTGGTTAATCGTCCATACGACGTTGATTTTTTTGCCGTTTGCATATCCCGCATCAAAAAACAGTTCAGGCGCATCGGCGTTAACGTCAGCGATAACGAGCTTGCTTTCCGCAATTTGCTGAGGCGTAGGATGATCCTCGCGCCTGTGGCCGGAATAATTGACTAACCTTGGCAAGTATCCACACTGCTCCAGCTTGGGCAATAAGTTATCTGACCAGTCGGCATACTCATCCGGGCTGCCGGCGATCAGGACGAAACAAGGCTTCATCTTTCTGCCTGCGGCTCTCGTCACTGCCTCGCTCCAGCCTTTCTCAGTCAGCTTGAATCTCATACCTTCCCGATCGATGAGCTGCTCTTCTCTTAGCTTCTCGATGATATACACAAGCTCTTGCATGGTAGGCGAATACGTTAAATTAAAGTGTTGGCTTAGCGGATGGATCATAACCGCATCTCCGGCTTTGTCGGAATGCCTGTACAAATATTGGAGCAAGCGTGCGCCCTTCTCCTCTACGGAAACCGGTATGGCAGAGCTATTGCGAATCGAATCCAAGTCTTCGAATGTCAGTGATACAGACTCGCCGCAATCGGTCATCTCGCGAATATAGCCGGATATACTTGTATAGAGCTGCATCTTAATCGGATTCGACAAGGCATGGATTAGCTCATAGCTTTCTCTATGAAGACTGTAATTGCCGTCAGGCGCACAATAGCAGTCATTGTAAATGTCATAATCGCTCTCTGTTGCAACGTATACGAGAGCGCTGCAAAATAAACAACGTTTTTTCTCCATCATGGTTGCCCCCTCTACGATTAAACTTTCGATCATCATAGCGGATATAGGGGGTAATGTCCGATTAATAATTTTTAACCTTCCACATTCTAGGTATAAAAAAACTGCCCCAAAGTAGATTTTATCTGCCTAGGGACAGCTTATTCCGAACATTTACGAACCCGATTTAAACAACGTTGCTATCGATCCGCCTTCGGTAATAATCTTAATCGCTGTTGCGATAATCGGCGACATCGGAAGCACGATGAATTTATCGGAATGGTTCTCGTCAATGGCGATCGTGTCCGTAATGACGACCTCGCGAATATTCGGATGCGTCAGCTTGCCAATCGCGTTGTCTGAGAACACGCCATGGGTTGCGCATATGTAAGCATCGTGAGCGCCTTTTTTCTTAAGCGCCTCGACGACATTGACGATCGTGCTGCCCGTATCGATCAAATCTTCAATGATAATCGGCGTCATGCCTTCGACATCGCCGATAATATGCGTAATCTCGGATTGATTGTGGGCTGGACGGTTTTTGATCATGATTGCGAACGGACAATTCAGACGACCTGCCAGTTTCTCGGCGGTAGTTGCCCGTCCGGCATCGGGAGAGACGACAACCGGGTTCGTTATTTTTTTGTGTGTTAGATAGTCAATGATTAAATCGAGCGCGGTCAAATGATCGACCGGTATGTCGAAAAATCCTTGAATCGGGTCGGCATGCAAATCAACGGTTATAATGCGATTCGCGCCGACTGTGGTGAGCACATCTGCAACGAGCTTGGCTGAAATCGGTTCGCGAGGCGCAGACTTACGTTCCTGCCGGGCATAGCCATAGTAGGGCATAACGATATTGACCGTTTTGGCGGATGCGCGTTTGGCGGCGTCGACCATAATGAGCATTTCAATTAAATGTTCATTAACGGGATGGGACAGCGATTGGACGATAAACACGTCGCATGCCCGAATGGACTCGCCGTAGGAAACATGAATCTCGCCGCTTTGTTGGCGGGATATAGCGACGTCTCCAAGCGGAATGTTCAGCTCTTTGCACAATTGTTCAGCTAACGGTTTGTTAGAGGAACCGGAAAATATTTTGACCTTTTGCACCTGTGATCCTCCTAATGAAAGACAGCATTCTTTTTTTCAATCATAACAAACTAAGGAAGGGAGAACAAATCATTATGATCGAATGCCCTTGGTGTCATAACGAAGTTGAGATCGTGAACAAACGTTGCCCGAAGTGCCGACAACGCTTGTATGAGGTTCAGGAAACGGATTTTGACGATGTTGTAGACGAAGTAATCGATGGCGGGCAACAAGATCCAGCCGAGCAGGAGTTGTCGCTCAGCGTGGAGGATCACATCATAAGCCGCTTTACATGCGTGAAGTGCAAGTGTGAGGAGTGCAGCATCAAGGAGGTTGCGATGACCGGTACGGGGCTCAGCAAGCTGATGGATATCCAGCATAACCATTATTTATTTGTCTCCTGTCTGGATTGCGGATATGTTGAGGTTTACGATCCGGATATTTTGCGCCAGAAGAAGAGCGGCAAGCTCGGAACGGGTTTGGACATTTTATTTTAAGGGTGATTTGGATTGATAGAGGGGCTAACCGTTCGAATGGGCTTGGATGATGATCTGGATCTGCTTTCAGCAAAATGGCGACGGCAGAGGTTATGCGCTGGTCGACCATGCGAGAGAGCCGTTGTATTTGCGACATTTTTTTATAGGTCGGCACTGTAGAAGAGTCGGCTATGGTTAGGCAGCCTTTCAACTGTTGACGAAGCAGCTGGGTACAAGCATCATAGATATCGAAGTGATGGATTGGAATGAAGCCGGTCGGAAGTTCTGGGTATCGTTAGGGTTTAAGGAGAGAAGCGTGCAGATGCGCTTGGAGGAGATGAAGTGATTTCCGTATGAATATCATCTATGATTTACGGGAACTAGAAGGCACATGCTATATTGAAGTGTTGCCTGGTCCTTACACGGGGAAGTGTTGGAACGAAACATCGGTCTTTTTTATGGTTCAATGGAGAATTGGGATAAGATTATATTACATCTAGAGGATATGAAGCTCTTTTTATTGAATGCCCCCAGGTGGAGCAATTAGAAGAACATATCGGATTTATATTTTTTAGTACTAAGGATGAATTCGTAGCGGATATGCCATCCGCATGTGAAAAGCTAGCTGCACTACTGGAAGAATTCATAGAATGGATCAAACAAACTTTTCAAACGTATGATTGTATTTCGATACTAGGCATATAGCGAAGGAGAGGAACAACATGGATCTTAGATACCCGATTGGAAAATTCGAGTTTGAAGGAGAATGCTCCACGTCTCAGAGAGAGCAATGGATTAGCGAAATTGAGTCACTGCCATCGAGAGTTGTGGATGCCGTTGCAGGCTTGACCGAAGAGCAATTGAATATGCCCTATCGTGACGGAGGCTGGACGTTGCGTCAGGTCGTGCATCATCTGGCGGACAGCCATATGAATAGTTTGACGAGATTCAAGCTTGCGCTGACTGAGGACGAGCCGACGATTAAGCCTTATTACGAGGATCGTTGGGCGGAGCTTGAGGATTCGGTAAGCTTAGACATCGCGGTCTCCATTGCATTGCTGGAATCGCTGCATAAGCGATGGGTTGTGTTGTTGAAGGTGATGAAAGAAGCGGATTTCGAGCGTTCGTTCATTCATCCGGAATCGAAGAAGACGATCCGTCTTGACTATAATCTTGGACTGTATGCTTGGCATGGTAAACATCATGTTGCGCACATTACATCGCTTCGAGATCGACTTAACATATAGGCGCGCACCGATGGTGGACAGAATAGGATGAGAAATCCCTCCTATTCGCCCAAACATAGGTTACAGTGAGGAGATAGGATGGGAAGTTCGTCTTATTCTCCTTAAGGAATGCGAATGGAGTAGGCTGGCGCCGACTGTGAACAGAATAGGATGAGAAATCCCGCCTATTCGCGCAAACATAGGTTACTGGGAAGAGACAGGATGGGAAATCCATCCTATGATTGACGTGGAATGGGCAAGTTGAAGGGAAAGCCGTGCTGGTGGATGGAATAGGATGAGAAATCTTTCCTATTCGCGAAAGCATGGGTTACTTTGAAGAGATAAGATGGGAAGTTCGTCTTATTCTCGGCGATGAATGCGAAAAATAGGTGAAGAAGCCAAGAAGCCTCCAAAAGCTGCATTAGCAGCCTTGGAGGCTTCTTGATTTATTTATTACCTGTAGTTAGCTCAATACAACAACGCCGTAACCTTCGAGCGTAACCTCGCCGCTAAGCTGCCGCCCTGTAAGCAGGTCGGTCTTCGGCTGGCTGATCGTGACAACAGCCGGCTGCTCGCTGTAGTTGAGCAGGAAGTGGAGCGGACCGCTTTCGTCCTCGCGCACCGCAAGCTCGACTTGCATCGGCAGCTGCAGCCATTCCTGCGTTGGCGATGCAAGCCCCAGCAGATCGATAATTTGATCTGCTGCTGCATCGTTGAACACCGCGCCATAGTACCATGCCTCGCCTGCGCCAAAGCGATTGCGCGTGACGGCAGGTTTGCCCGCATAATGATCGCTCGCATACCTTGCAAGCACCTCTACCGTATCAGCCTCAGGCAGCAGCACATCGTTGAACGAGTCTGCGCCAGTCACAACCGATTCGCCGCTCGCAGACTTCTGCTCCCAGGTCATCGACATAGGTGCGCGAGTTCCCTTAACCATCGTGAACTCTTCTACGGAAATACCGCATAACCCGGCCGCAGCGCCTGGGAATGGTCGCATATAGCAATGACCGCGCTCATCCTTGTATCCGGTACGGCAGCCGAAGATGACGATGCCGCCTTCTCTCACGTATTGCTCCAGCAACGCGGCCGTTTCGTCGCGCATAATGGTCGGATGCGGATAGACAAGCACCTTATAGCGCTGCAATTCGGCAAGAGTTGTCCCTGCGCGCATGAATAACGTATCGCTAGGAATGTGGCGATATTGCAAAGCTTTGAACCACGCCTTGCCGCTGGCCCAAGCGAACGGCCCATGCCAAATATCGTATTCGCCATCCCACTCGTTGTCGTAATCGCGAACCAAAGCGATATTCGCCGTGTAGCGGGTGCTGGCGATACGGTTGCCGGCAGCAGCGAGCTCTGCGCCGATCTGACCGGCCTCGCGCACGCGGCGATTCGGCTGGTTGTGGTAATCGTTAAGGCCATGCCAATAGATTTCGGTGCCGAACGTCGCTGTCCGCCAGCGGAAGTAAAGCACCATATTCGCGCCATGCGCGATMGATTGATACGTCCATAGACGCATTTGTCCCGGCTTAGGAGACGGCATATCCATCTTGTTCACCCAGCCGCCCGGACCGGCCTGCTGCTCCATGATGCAGAAGTTCGGTGAGATCGAGCGAACAGCGCCGAGCGATTGACTCCAGCCTCTGTCGGCGAGCGGATTGACCTCGTTCGGATCAAAGTAAATAGTCGAGAATTGCGGATATGAATCGTAGCTGAAGAAATCGAGCAGCTCATCAGTCATTTGGTGGTTATTAAGATGCCCGAACAAGCCGTTCGTCGTTACCCAATGGTTCGGAGCTAGCTCGCGCAAAATATCGGCCTGAACCTTCGCGAATGATATCGTATTATCGGAAATAAACCGTTTCTCGTCGAGCGCCAGATGCGGATTCGGCTGCTTGCCTCCTGGACCGATTCGCGGAAGAAATACTTGTTCCCAGTCCGAATACGTCTGGCTCCAGAACACGGTCCCCCATGCCTCATTCAGACGGTCCAGCGTTTCATACTTTGCCTTCAACCAAGCGCGGAAGGCAATATGATCCGCTTCCGCATAGAACTCTCCGATCTCGCAGTTGAACTCGTTGTCGATCTGCCAGCCGATGACTGCCGGATGATTCTTATATTGCTCGGCCATCTTCCGTGTAATAATGGCGGACAACTCACGGTATTTCGGGCTGCTGTAGTTATAGTGGCGGCGAAGGCCATGCTGCATGACGACGCCTTCTACCGTGGCGTTAAGCACCTCAGGGTAACGGTGTGTCAGCCAAGCTGGCGGCGTAGCGGTAGGCGTGCCGAGGATCACTTTCAGACCATGCTTATGCGCTAGATCAAGCGCGCGATCGAATAGTCCAAATTCAAATACGCCCTCTTGCGGTTCGAAGATTGACCAAGCGAATTCGGCAACTCGGATGACCGTGAAGCCGAGCTCGCGCATCCGGCGGAAGTCGTCCTCCCATAGCTCTTCCTTCCAATGCTCAGGGTAATAGCAGACGCCTAGCTTGAACTCCTCCAGCGCTTTATCATGTGGGTTAGTACTCGTTATATTCAATGTAACTTCCTCCTTGGATATCGCTCTAGTGTGACTATATTGCGGTTGTAGTGTATATTAATCATTGTAAAAACGATATGTAGAATCGTAAATGATAATATACTGCTATCGATATTAGAATATTGCGGAGTTGGACCAAGGAGGCTATATGATGCTGGAGCATTTCGTATTACCGAAGCCGGCGTTCTCTGAATATGTGTGCTACCCGGATTCGCTCGGAAGGTACAACGACTATCCACAGCATGCTGAGCGAAGAGAACAAGGACAAATGATGGATTACAATCTGCATTTCATCTTTAGTGGAAGCGGGTATGCAGTGAACAATACAGGAGGCGAAAAGCTGCTGCTGAGGGCGGGAGACGGATTCCTGTTTCCGCGCGGCGCTTACCAGCAATACGGGACGATCCCCGAGGATACTTGGGATGTGCGGTGGATTCATTTTGACACAACGATTCAATTGCCTCATCTGAGGGAAGCAGAGGATTTCGGGAGCTGGTTCTTCACCTTCTCCAACAAGGAGAGGTTCAAGCAGCTAACGGAGGAGATGTACGGGCTATGCCGTCCGTTCGAAACGAGGAATGAGCCGCGTCTATCGGCGCTGCTCTACGAAATATTAGTGGAGCTCGCTCAGCATTCGGTGCGGCTCGAGGGCTCGGCTGGATTGGAGAAGCAAAACGTGATTCGCGCCGCAGCCGACCAAATCCGCCATCGCTGCGAAGAAGGCTGGACGCTTGAGCGTATGGCGGCGCTATCGGGCTACAGCGCGTTTCACTTTCTGAGGTTGTTTCAACAGGTAATGGGCAAGACGCCGAATCATTATGTGACGGAATGCCGCCTCGTTGCAGCGAAGCTATTGCTCGCCACCACTTTGCTGCCGATAACGGAAATTGCCGCCCGAACGGGCTTTTCGCAGACGAGCTACTTCATCCGTGTATTCCGAGCGGCGGAAGGCGTTTCTCCGAAGCAATATCGTACGATACGCGGACAAAGCGCGGGCAGGACATAGAACGTTCCAACTGGTTACCTGCGATACCGCAGGCGAATCTCGATGCCAGTCGGATCATAAACGATGGCGATTTCGCCTCTCTCTGTAACCGTAATACCGCTGCTGCGCAGATGCTCTAGCAACTGCTTGCGAGCTTCCGCATTAGGGAACACAATCGTATAGTAGTCTAATCCGACGGAATCCGCCCCTGGCAAGCTAGCGCCGACGCCTGCCCATACGTTCATCCCGATATGGTGATGATAACCGCCGGCGGATATGAACAGTGCCTGCATCGTTTCCTTGTAGTCACCGACGATGTCGAAGCCGAATTTGTCGATATAAAAAGCACGCGATGACCCGAGGTCGGTGACATGAAGATGGATATGGCCCATGACAGTTCCGTACGGCAGTCCGCTCCAATGTTCCCCTTGGCTTGCTGCAAGCAGGCTATCCCAGTTAATCGGGGCGTTAGCCATGACGTAATCTCCTTTGGCGTCACGCTGCCACTCCTCGCGAGGGCGGTCGGCATATATTTCAATGCCGTGATGATCGGGATCGGAGATGTAAAGCGCTTCGCTCACAAGATGATCGGCTTGTCCGATGGGAATACCGGCAGAAGTTAGATGGCGGGCAACAAGCGATAACGACTTGCGATCAGGAAGCAAGAGAGCGAAGTGGTACAGCCCGGCATGTGAACGTCTTCTTGGAATGACGGCGTTCGGGATTTCTTCCAGCACGAGCAATATTTTAGCGGCTTCTTCATTTTCGCTCGCTACGCCAAGCATGGCAGATTGACCATCATCGCTGTGCACGAGCAGCTTTAATCCTACAATATCCTCATAGAAGCGGATCGAACGCTCAAGATTGCTAACTCGCAGCTTAACCTCGCCGAGTGAAATCGATTGATTTAGTTGAGTCGTCATTTCGCTGCTCCCTCCTAATGAAATTTCATAATCGACTACTTACTTATAATAAGTGTATAACTATTAGTTGTTAAAGTGAAGTGTGCAATTGAAACTTCCCTGCTTCACCCATTCATGAATTGGGAATGCTAATATAATGTTCTCATTTCATCAAATCGGGAGGTTCTATTGAATAAGTTCAGATTTACTAACGAATGGGCCATCACTTTGGCCGCAATACTTATTCTTGGCGGCATTCTGATGCTGGGCCCGATTGTCGGACTCGCAGATAACGGCGATTTCGCCCGTATTATGTGGGCAGGGGGCATCGGATATGCGGAGGGTGAATCGTACCAAGAAACCTATTTTGGCTTCGCCCATACGGATTACACCTACAAAAAAATGTTATGGAGCGGCTATGTATCGACGCAGATTATTATCGTCATGATTGCCGGATTTATAGGCCGGATTATCAATAGCTCCTATTTTGATATCCGTGTATTATCCTCTATGTACAGTCTTTTATATGCTGCGGCTCTCGTTATATGGATGAAATACAACAAAACGCGCTGGCCACTTCTAAATGGGGTTATCGTGGTTATAGCGACGTTTGTTTTCCTCGATATCGGCTATATCGCTTATTTCAATTCATTCTTCGGCGAAGCTGTTACGCTGATCTTCATGCTGTTGACGTTTGGGCTGGCGCTAGCGGTTGCGACAAGTGATACAACGGCACGCAAGCTGCTGCTGCTGTTCTTCATCGCTTGCTTTTGCCTTATTTGCACGAAGCTGCAAAATGCTCCAATCGGATTGCTGCTGATCCTCATAGCGGCCAGGTTCTGGGCACTGCGCAAGGACAAGCGATGGCGCAAAATGATTCTAATCGGCTCATCCGTCCTGTTGATCGCAACGGCCGTTATGTATATAGCCGCACCTCAGCGGCTGAAGCATATTAACCTGTATCAGACCGTGTTCTACGGTATATTGAAGGATTCTCCCGATCCGGATGGTGCGCTTAAGGAGCTTGGACTGCCGGAGTCGTTCAAGGTGCTGGCAGGAACGAATTATTTTCAGACCGATACGGCTATTAAACAAAATGACCCTATTCTGACAGAGTATCTATACAGCAAGCTGAGTCACAAGGACGTATTGCTCTACTATATGAAGCATCCGGGCCGCTTCCTTCAGAAGCTTGAGCGCGGTGCAGAGAGCGGGATGAGCATCCGACCCTACTATCTGGGAAGCTATGACAAGGACGAAGGAAAGCCATATGGCACAATCGCATATACGTTCAGTTTATGGAGCGAGTTCAAGCATGACTTTGTACCGAATAAATTATGGTTTGTTTGCTTAATCTATCTCGTTTATTATGCCGGCATCGTCTATGAATATACGCGGCGCCCTGCGGAGAGACAGCGCGCCCGTATCGATATATTCGCTTGTCTTGGCCTTATTGGCTTGTTCGGCATGGGCGTGCCGCTGCTGGGGGACGGTGAGGCCGATCTCGGCAAGCATCTGTTTCTCTTCAACGTATGCTTTGATATGATGCTGGCTGTTGGTGTTGTTTACTTATTAGCGATACTGACGAGCCGAGTCTTGTCGCTACGCACTATCGGCGGCCGCGAGACTCCGTGACGAGTCTGAACGTTTTTTGACCATTCTGCTTAAAAGATCTAGCTATCGTTGGAATACGGCCCACCCTTACGATGTCAGTCGAACCCTTCGCATCCTTCGTAATCGTAAGCTTAAGGATCATCGCTCGAATCGTATCTATCCTGTTATGCAGCTTATGCGAGAGGAAGTTGCCGAGGGAGTAAGCTGCGACTCTCGTCTTGACTACGCCATATTTGTCTCTCACTTTGCTTGTCACTACGGGCTGAAGCACATGCGGGTGAGCACCTAATACGACGTTCGCGCCATGCTTGAAGCATAAGGCGACGAGGCGGCGCTGCTCGGCGTTTTGCCGGGTGCGGTATTCCGTTCCAAAGTGAAGGCAGACGATCACAAAGTCGCTCTTCCTCCGGATTCGATCGATATCTGCGGCAATTCGCCGAGGCTCGATAAGATTAACTTTATGCGGCTGAGAAACTGGCATACGATTCGTCCCGTACGTATAGGATAGAATGCCGATATCGATGCCTTTGACGTGCATAATGAGCTGTCCGCGGGATTCTTCTAATGATCTTGCTGTGCCCGTATGTTTAATGCCTAGGCTGTCCAAAATGCCTAAAGTCCGGTTCAGCCCATACATGCCGCCGTCGGCGCAATGGTTGTTGGCCGTCGTCATGACGTGGAAGCCTGTTTTTTTCAGCGTGGAAGCAAGCTCATCGGGACAGTTGAACAGCGGGTTGCCGGTTCGCTTGTTGCGAAGCTCGTATCGGCCTACCCGATTCGGATTGCTGCCGAACCATGGCGTGCCCGAGAATGTCGTCTCCAGGTTGCCGATAAGCAAGTCGTTGTTGCGCAGTTGAGGAGCGACGCCCGCGAATATAGGGCCGAAGGCGTAACGGTTCGTTCGCCCGATTCTAGCAGAATCTATGATCGGGTTTTTCATAAGCAAATCGCCAATCGCACCGATAGTAATGGTAGTCAATGGTTCACCTCTCCCAAGTACAAGATGTAATACTTTATTCGAACAGGCGTACCGTGCGCGCGGTATACGACTAGGAGGGTGAAACATATATATGGAGCAATTCGTTAGAGTGTATAGACCCATAGTAATCAGCAAATAGCTTGGAAGTAGAAGGGAGCTGGCACATGAACGGATATGGAGGAACGCCCATGGGAGGCGTTGCACCTGCATTCGTGCAGAGAAATCCAGGGACGATTGAGGTGATCGGAGAAGGAACAGCTACGGCGCCTGCCGACCGTTCTATCATCGATCTTGGCGTAGTCACGGAAGGAACTGAGCTTCAGAGCGTTCAAGCGGACAATGCGAAGATTGCTACTGAGGTTATTGAAGCGCTGCTAGAATTTGGCATCCCTCGCGAGAAGCTGCAGACGCAGGATTACCGAATCGATACGATGTATGATTTCGTTGATGGGAAGCAGGTGTTTCGCGGCTATCAGGTGACCAATATGCTGCAAGTAACGGTGGATCAGGTCGCGCAGACTGGCGCTGTCGTAGATGCTGCTGTCGCAAGCGGAGCTAATTCCGTGACCAGCATTCGGCTGACAACCTCACAGCCTGCGCTCTACGAGCACCAAGCGCTGTCGAATGCGGTAAGAGATGCCGCCCAGCGAGCGATCACAGTGGCGCAGACGCTCGGCGTCGTCATTTCGAGCGTGCCGCTCGAAGTACAGCAATTGCCTCGGGCGAGCGGCCCGATTCCGATGTTCAAGGCGGCATCATTCGCCGCGGACAGCGTTGCGACGCCGATTGAGGCAGGGACGCTTACCGTTAACTCGTCCGTACGGGCGAAGTATGTGATCGTGCAAGCGTAGGTGTAATCGTGTTGACCGTTATTGCGAGGTCATTGGCAAGCAGCATAGCTCCTGTAGTGAAATAACTGGAATTCATCCCGTTAATTTCAGCAGAAATGAAGCGATTGATCAAATAACTGGAATTTATCCCGCTATTATTGACCATTTTATTGCCCAAGCATGGAAATGGAGGGAATAACGGGAGAAAAAGGCGTTAATGGTTGTATACATGTTATAGTTGCTGAATTAGAGGTACAAACTCCTGTTAATTGCAAGATAGCGAAGAGGCCGCTTCTGAGAGCAGCCTCTTCTTTTTTTTGCCTATAAGGTTGTTGTGGCTCCGGGAGGTGCAGTGCTATAAGGCGCGGTTTGCTTATTCGTTGGAAGGGGACCGAACAGCAGCCAGTGCCACTTCCATTTCGCGCTAAGCGAAACAATCAGCCATGGGAGGATAAGGGCAATGAGGAACCCTATTGCCATCGAGAGATGGTAGAGAAGCGAGCTTCCGCCAGTTGGCATGAGCCGGTTGTAGTAGGTAACGATAGGATGGAGCAGGTAGATGCCGAAGGACGTTGCACCGATATGAAGGAGCGCGCGAACGAATACCTTATTCCACCTGTCGTAGATCCAGTGCGAGAGCTGAATGAGCACGAGGCCTGCCGTTACGCATTGCACCTCATTTACGTATTCCAATTGCTTCGACGTAATAAGGAAATGACCATACACATTCATATGATAGCCGTTCATCACCATATAGATGCCGCTGCCTAGGAACAACGTCCAAAGCGCGATCCAAGCTGCTATTTTGCCAGCCGAGGCATTCTGCTTCTGAATCTTAATCCAGCCTGCCAGCTTCAAGTAATGGATTCCGATAAACGCTCCTGCCGCAAAATAAAACATATAGGTTAGCGAATAGCTAGCGGCATATTTCAAATGGAACATAGGTACAATCTTATAGATGAACACCCACTGTACGAGCAATCCGATCCAGACGATATGATTGCCAAGCGAGGGAAATCGCTTAAGGGTGCTTAGCAAAAGAGGCGCAAGCAGATAGAACTGAATGATGATGACGATGAAATACAGATGCGTATACGTTTTGCCGATTAGCAGCTTGTCCCAAAATATGGGATCGGTGAAATAACCGATAAACGTCTTCAGATCGACGAAGCCCGGACCGACCAGCTTAACGAAAGCCCAATATAGAAATGAGAATAGGACGAACGGAATAGCCAGCTTCGTAATGCGTTTTTTGTAAAATTGCCCGGTCGTTCTTAACGTCCATGGTTTCCCGTAATAGTTGTAGAACAGTACGAAACCGCTTAAGAAGATGAAGACGGGCACGGCAAATTTGGAGAACAGGTTGAGAAAAACATAAACCGGATAAAAGGAGGAAGAATGGTCGTAGCTGCTCACAGCCGACGAAGTGGAGTGGATCATAACGACCGCCATAATGCCGATTGCTCTGACAATGTCGAGCTCGGGCAGATATGGTTTTTTTGTTGTCTGTACTAACGGCATGAGAATCCCCTTTAATTAGTGAGTCAAACTCTTAATCCTATCAATGGTAGTATTATACAATAAAAAGGCAAGGATTCCAATTGAACCAGCAGACAAATTCGCTAACGCCTGCTATGATAGAACACGACAACAGGGCATTTAGGGAAGGGGTCTAATGGTAACTCATGTGGTTGACGTATTCGGTCCTTGCAGCATTCAGCTTCGGCTTGCGAGGCATCCTCTATCATTATACAAGTCAAAAACCGCTTAACCGCAATTTGCTGTTATGCGGCACCTTCACGATGGGTGCGGTTATAAGCATCGTGTGCGCGCTGCTATATTCGTCCCATTGGTCGACGGCTGCGCTCGTCGGCATTCAAATGGGATTGTTCTCGTTCGGCGCGAATGCGAGCATGTTCAAAGGGTTCGCCGTAGGTAAAGCATCTTTGGTGGCGATATTGACCGCGCTGCCCTCGATCGTCGTCGTTGTCGTCGCCTTCGCGATATGGAACGAGCGGCTGCACGCGATGCAACTGATCGCCTTCGCCATTATCGTTGGCGGCATCCTGCTCGTTCGGTATTCGAACGATATTTCGCTGCGCAACCTGCAGGGCGCTCAGTGGGGCTTGCTAGCGATGCTGCTGTTCGCGGGCAATGATCTTACTGGCAAATGGTCGACGCTGCTGGAAGCGGAGCTGTTCCCGACGCTATTCTATATGTTCGTCACCGGCGCAAGCTGCTTCGGTGTCTGGTGGCTGCGTGACCGTCAGCGCGAGCAAGGCAGTTTAGCGCGTGACGGTGAGGAGGTAGCCGTCGTGGCGGCGGCAAGCGAGATGAAGGGCGAGGCCTGGAGTCCGCGGCGGACGTTTCTCGTTGGCATGGCGGTCGGCATCACGAACGTCGTTGGCATGATGTTCATCGTGACCGCCTTCGACTTGGGCAAGGCGGGACTCGTATCCGCAGTGACGGCGCTTAATGTGCTGATCGTCCTGCTGTATACGAGACTGGTCGTGAAGGAAGTATTCTCTCGTACGAAGCTGATCGGTATCGTGCTGGCGTTTGCCGGCATCGTGCTAATGCGGTTGTTCGGAGCGTGAGGGAATGCAATAGTAACACTAAAAAGGACAGTCCTTGTTAACCGCCGTTAAGGCGGGTACAGGACTGTCCTTTTTGTATTTATTAGCTGCGAGTCGGCACGCTTTGTGCTCCAGGACGAATGCGAACGACGCCAATCTCCGAAGCGTTAATGGCGAATGCGTTGCCGCCTTGATTAATCGTAGCGTTGGCGCCTTGCTTCACATGAACGTTCGTCGTGCCGTTAGACCATTTTGTCGTATTCGTCTGACGTGAATGCTTGCGTTTATTCGGTTTCATGCGGTCACCCCCTTTCTTACGGAGCATGCTCTTCATGACTCTGTCAGGCGGGAGTGACTAGCGGCGCCTTGGCTTTTCCGTCTTGAAGATTTTCACATTAAGCGCGTTGCTCGCAAGGACGTTGCCGTCGAACGCTTTGGCTGATGCCAATTGCTCGATTTTGATGACGAGATATTTATTTTTGCCGACGCGATATTTGTACGTTTTCACATTCGAACGAAGCATGTACAACCTCCTTGCCGTACGGATCGGTGTTGAACTACAGCATATGTGGGAGGCGGACGTGCCGTAACGGCAAGTAACCAACACCGTCTATATGAGCCATATTCGCACGGCAGAGCAGCTAGATTTTCTTGTAACGGGCGGGGGTTAAGCCGGTCATCTTCTTGAACATGCGGTGAAAATGGGGCAAGCTCTCGAACCCGCACAGCTGCGCGATCTCAGCGATAGGCGAGTCTGTCTCGGCAAGCAGCTCCTTCGCGCGAATAATGCGCTTCGTCGTTACGTATTCGGTGACGTTAAGGCCGGTCAGCTTCTTGAACAGACGCGAGAAGTGCGCGGGGGTAACGGCCGCGCGCGCGGCAAGCTGGGCTAACCCGAGCGGCTCACCCAAGTTCTTGTCGATGAACGCGAGGATACTCGTCATCCAATGCGGCGCGATCGAGGAAGCTGCTTGGAATTGCTCGGTAGCGCTCATCATTCGGTTGACAAGCAACAGCAACTGCTGCAGTTGGATGAGCGAAGCGTGCCTGTAGCCCGGAGTTTTATCCTTATGCTCGCTATGAATGCTTTCGATAAAGGATTCGATCTGTTCGCGCTCGGCATCCGTAGTCAGCAGCTTATAGCGACGTTGCCGCTTCGCAAGCTCGAAGCAGCGCATATAGGAGAACGTATCGCCGAGCGTCGAGCCGTGAACGAGCGTGCCGCTGAAGAAGAGGGCGGTCGACAGCTTCGGATCGACAGCATCAGGGAATGAGCGGTGGATCGTATTGCCGGGAATGAGCAGCAGATCGCCGGGCTCGGCGGCGACGAACGTCTGATCAATGAAGAAGGTGCCGCTGCCGCTATAGATGTAGACGATCTCATGCCAGTCATGCAGATGGTCCGGCAGCTCGTTCTGCGCACTCTTGGAGTCGCGGTAGACGTATTCGAACGGAAAGGCGGTGCTGGCGTCGAATTGCTTGCGATAGGGGTTCATCGGTTCAGATGGATACCTCCAAATGGGTGTCGTTAAACAGTCAATGAGATTGTATCAAATATCAAAAAAGAGTACAAATAAGCGCTTTCCGAACATTTCATGCACTGATATTGTTTTTTATAATGAAGGAGAAGGCAGATAATGTTCCACCATGATTCGTATCCAAATACGAAGGAGTTTGATAGACAATGACAACGATAATGAACCGCAAGGTTTTGCATACAAAGCAGGCGGAGGCAAGTGAGCTGCTTGCGAGCAGCAAGATTAAAGTGCTTCAAATCGGCGAGGGTAACTTCCTTCGCGGATTTGTAGATTGGATGCTGCATGAATGCCGGAGGCAAGGGTTATACGACGGGGCGGTTGCAGTGACGCAGCCGCGCCCTGGAGGCAAGCCGAAGATCGACGCGCTGGCAGCGCAGGACGGCTTGTATACGCTGGTAATCCGCGGATTGGAGCGGGGCGAGCGCGTCTCGCGCACCGAAGTGATTCAAGTATTCTCACAGGTGTTCGATCCGTATTCGAATTGGGATGCTTGGCTGTCGCTGGCGGAAAGCGAGGATCTTGAGGTCGTCGTATCGAATACGACGGAGGCAGGACTTGCTTATAGACCGGAAGGGCTTGTTGACGGGCAGCCGATTCAATCGTATCCCGGCAAGCTGGCTCAGTTTTTGTACCGGCGGTATATTGCTTTTGAAGGAGATCCGGCTCGCGGTCTCGTGTGCTTGCCGTGCGAGCTGCTGGAGCGCAACGGCGACGAGCTGCGCGACTGCGTGCTTCGCTACAGCGAAGATTGGGGATTTCCAGAGGCGTTCAAGCAATGGATTCGCGAACATAACCGGTTTCTGAACTCGCTTGTTGACCGCATTGTGACGGGTTATCCCGATGCAGAGCAGGCGGATGCGTGGTTCGACGAATGGGGCTACTCCGATCCGATGCTGACGACGGCTGAGCCGTATCACTTCTGGGCCATAGAAGCCGAGCAGGAGCTTGAGCGACTGTTGCCGCTTCGCGCGGCGGGGCTTAACGTCCACTGGGTCGACGATCTGAAGCCGTATCAGCTTCGTAAGGTGCGCATCCTGAACGGAGCACACACGTTGATGACGCCGCTTGGCTTGCTGTACGGCATTCCACAGGTTAGAGAAGCGATGGAGCATGACACACTTGGCAAGCTCGTTCGCGAGACCGTAGAGAAGGAGATTATTCCGGCGCTGCCGATAGCCGCGGAGGAGCTTGCAGCTTATGCGGATGCGGTATATGAACGGTTTCTGAATCCGTATATTTTCCACAGGCTTGCCGACATTGCCATGAATAGTCTGAGCAAATTCAAAGTTAGGCTTCTGCCTACTCTGCTGTACTATGCGGAAGGCGGGGAGCCTTTGCCGGATGGCCTTATGAAAGGATTCGCAGGTTTGCTTCGTTATTACAAAGTGGAGCGTGTTAGCGATGGTTTTAGAGGGAATACGCTTGCTGGCGAGCCCTATAGGGTTCGTGACGATGCAGATCAATTGGATATCATTGCTGCGGTATGGGCGAAGGCGCAGTCTGAAGACTGGCCGCTGGAACAGACGGTAGGAAGTTTGCTTGGTCTTCGCGATATATGGGGGCAGGACTTGGCAGCCGCGCATCCGCAGCTCGCCACAGCGCTTGCCGCAATCATTGCAGAAATGGAGGCATGAGTGATGAACAGCTGGATTAGACTGCATGAGGACGATCATGTCATTATTGCGATTAAACCTTTCGCCAAGGGGGAAACGCTGACTCTCGAAGAGCGTGAAGGGAAGCCGGTGTTGCTTGAAGTATCTGAAGAAGTGCCGAAGGGTCACAAAATATTGACGAAGCCGGTAAGAAAGGGCGGAGACGTCCTGAAGTTCGGCTATTCCATAGGCAAGGCGAAAGCCGATCTTGCTCCGGGCAGCTGGGTGCATACGCACAATATGGGGACGGGACTCAAAGGGGTTCTTGATTATACGTACGAGCCAGCGGCGCGTGAAGCGGCGAAGGCTGTGTCAGCGGAAGCTTCCTATGCCCATCGGACGTTTCAAGGTTATGTGCGAGACAATGGCGAGGTTGGCATTCGCAATGAAATATGGATCATAAATACGGTAGGCTGCATTAATAAGACGTGCGAGATCGTTGCGAGAAGAGCGAACACGATCTATGACGGCCGCGTTGACGGCGTATTCCACTTCGCGCATCCGTTCGGCTGTTCTCAGCTTGGCGATGATCTCGTTCATACGCAGAAGCTGCTGGCTTCGCTCGTTAATCATCCGAATGCGGCGGGCGTGCTCGTCATCGGACTTGGCTGCGAGAACAATCAGATCGACTCTTTCAAGGCGGCGATCGGCGAGCATAGTCCAGAGCGCATCAAGTTCCTGAAGTCGCAGGAGGCGGAGGACGAGATCGAGGAAGCGCTGGAGCTGATCGATGAACTGGTCTTCTATGCGGAGAAGTTCAAGCGTGAGCCTGTTCCCGTATCGAAGCTGAAGCTGGGCCTGAAGTGCGGCGGCTCGGACGGCCTGTCCGGCATTACGGCTAATCCCCTTGTCGGCGCGGTGTCCGATCGGCTCATAGGTGCCGGCGGCACGGCTATTCTCACGGAAGTGCCGGAGATGTTCGGCGCCGAGACGATTCTGATGAACCGCGCGGCGGATGAGCAAGTATTCGGCGATATCGTTCATTTGATTAACGATTTCAAGCATTATTTTATGAAGCATAACCAGGAGATTTATGAGAACCCGTCGCCGGGCAACAAAGCGGGCGGCATCAGTACGCTGGAAGAAAAGTCGCTTGGCTGCACGCAGAAGGGCGGTCATGCTACGGTGACGGACGTCGTTGCTTACGGCAAGCGCGTAACGCAGACCGGGCTTAATCTGCTTGAAGCGCCCGGCAACGACTTGGTATCGGTGACGGCATTATCCGCCGGCGGGGCGCACATCGTCCTGTTCACGACGGGCAGAGGCACGCCTTTTGGCGGACCGGTGCCGACGGTGAAGATCGCGACGAACAGCGAGCTTGCCGAGCGGAAGAAGAACTGGATCGACTTCAATGCAGGCAGACTGCTTGAGGATATGAGCATGGAGTCGATGACCGATGAGCTATGGGAGCAGCTCATCCGCTTAGCATCCGGCGAGTMGCAGACGCACAATGAGCGCAACGGATTTAAGGAGATCGCGATTTTCAAGGACGGCGTTATTTTGTAGGACGAAGTAATGCGAAAGACAGACATGACGTTATAAAGGGGCGGAGTAAGGTGAAAGCGATCATCTGTGAACAAATAGATAAGCTGGAATTAGTGGAGCATAATGAACCCTCTCTTGGACACGGAGAAGCTATCGTCCGAATTCGCCGGATCGGCATTTGCGGTACGGATCTGCATGCTTACAAGGGGAATCAACCGTTCTTCACGTATCCGCGAGTGCTCGGGCATGAGCTTTCCGGCATCGTAGAGCAAGTCGATGATTCGAGCGGCAGTGTGAAGGTCGGCGATCAGGTTAGCATCATTCCTTATATGCACTGCGGCCATTGCGTTGCATGCCGAAGAGGGAAAACGAACTGTTGTACCGATATGAAGGTGCTAGGTGTCCATATCGATGGCGGCATGCGCGAGCGTGTCGCCGTTCCGGTATCGCATCTGCTTGTCGTGAACGAGCTGTCGCTGGATGAAGCGGCGCTGCTTGAGCCGCTAAGCATCGGCGCGCATGCGGTGCGCCGCTCTGGTCTTGGCGAGGGAGATACGGCGCTTGTCATCGGATCAGGCCCAATCGGCCTTGGCGTCATGGCATTCGCGAAGCATCAAGGCGCGAAAGTAATCGYGATGGATATTCAGGAGGAGCGTCTCGCCTTCTGCAGACAGTGGGCGAAAGTAGACGAGACGGTTAACGCGCTAGAAAATGCGAAAGCGCGAGTGGCGGAGCTGACGGACGGCGATTATCCGACCGTTGTGTTCGATGCGACCGGCAACGCGCGTTCGATGCAGGGCGCGTTCGACTTCGTCTCGCATGGCGGAACGCTAGTGTATGTCGGCCTCGTGAAGGCGGATCTAACGTTCAACGATCCAGACTTCCACAAGCGCGAGATTACGCTCATGGGCAGCCGAAACGCGACGCCGGAAGACTTCGCCGCAGTTAAAGCCGCCGTCCAAAGCGGCAGCATCGACGCTGGCAGCTACATTACGCACCGCATCCCGTTCGCGGAGCTGCCGGCTCGCTTCGACGACCTGCTGAAGCCGGAGTCGAAGGTCATTAAGGCGATGACCGAGCTGTAATTGTAAGGTCATATTGCGAATAACAAGACAAAAGGCCCGCTGAGGGCCTTTTTGTCTTTGTTCAAATATCGGAATGGCGGTAGCCGTATACGCTTGGTTGCCGGCGTGTCTCCTCGACGTAGTGCGGACCCTAGTGACCTTAATTGATCTTTTCTCCTCCGATTCTTTTCATTACGGACTCATTGGACTCTTTCAAAGACAATCAGCACGTAATGGACGAGAAAGGGTACTATTAAGGTTTCCTCGGTCCGCAACCAGCCAATAGGGTCGGAATGCGGCCCAATCGTGTCGCTAGGGTCCGTAACGAACGACGCCATAGGAGCCGTCCTCCATCATCGCCACTAAATCGCAGCAGTCGCCAGCTTATCTCCGCTCTGCTTATCCCAGTAAACATCAGCCATTGCATATCTTATGCAATGAAGTTTTTGGCTATTTCGAGCTTGTAATGCATAACATTTACGGAGTTCGACTGTGGTTATTTTCGTGTTGCGACTTCCAACCGACTGCAAGCTCGATGAATGTTTCTTCTCCAATCACAAGCTCCTTGCGATCGAACACTTCCCCTCCCAGCCGTTTATAGAAATCGACCGCGCTATTTTGCTCCAGCACCCATAACATGAACGAGCGATAGCCCATCCGGCGAAAATAGTCGACTATCTCCTCCGCTAACCTTGCGCCGATGCCTTGGCCCTGGTAGCTGCTTAGAAGATAGATCGAATACAATTCAGCATCATAGCCGTATTCGGGACTTCTTGTCGCTCCGCCGCTAATGAAGCCGACAATAGAATCAGCCTCATTCACGGCCACGTAGATGACGCTGCTCCGATTAGACTGCTCGAAGAAACGAATCCAGCCAGCCTCCCTCGCCTTCACATCCAAATTAGCCAAGTATTCATCAGATATGATGCCTTGATAAGCCGTTCTCCAGCTATCCACATGAACCTGTGCAATAGCAGCGGTGTCTTCAATAGAAGCTTCTCTTATTCCCAAGAATATCGCCTCCTATTTGTCATTATCCACCATTCGCGATCTATACRTTGAATCCTTCCGACAGCTGGAAACAATCGGCCATAATTGTGCAATCGGTAAACCATTTATATAGCTGTTTTGTACATTGACAAAGCTAGGCAGCGGAATTAAGATGTACTTCTGTTACCAAAAATTAGGGTRTTAAAAACACATCATGACAGGACTAGTCAGGGGGGGATAACGATGCGCGACAACCGTGCTACAGCATCGGAGAGCATCAAGGAACGACGGCAGGCAGACAAGGCGCAGCACAAGACGAATATGGAGCTGTCGAAGCGCTCCTATATATGGGCGCTCAAGTTCGCGTTGCCGTTCAAAAAACAGATAGCATGGCTAGCCGTATGCGGCATTATGGCGGTGAGCGGTGAGACGCTGACGCCGAAGATGATTCAATACGTAATTGACCATGTTGTCGTGAACAAGGATAAGGCATTATTTTTCACTATTATTGCAGCGCTTACAATTGTCAATCTTCTTATGCTGATCGCCAAAAACTATCGCAACCTGCTGCAAAGAACGATCGGCGAGCTCGCCTCGCGCGATATGCAGACGGCGATCTTCAAGCATTTGCGCAAGCTTGGCTTCGCGCATTACGAGCGTCATCCCGCAGGCGAGACGCTATCGATGTTCAACTCCGAGGTCGCATCCGTTCAGAAAATATACCGTAACTTCCTGCCCGGCGTCATCGACAACCTGTTGTTCGTCGCCGTTGCGATCGTGATGCTGCTGACCATTAGTCCGTGGCTGTCGGTCATCATGCTTCCGACCTTTGCCCTCTATTACTTATTCGGACCTTACTTCGAGAGGAAGGCCTCCCAATATGGCCGAATGGGCGGCCATTCCAGAATCGAGTATAACCAATCCATATACGAGACGATATCGGGTATGCGGGAATTCAGAGCCTACGGTTCGCAGCCTTGGTACCATGAGCGCACGCTCGGCAAGCATAAGAATTGGTCGCACTATTATTTGCTCGCTTCTACGTACAGCTTCGGGCGCGGCAGCTTCCGGCGGTTTACCTTCTATCTAGGCGCCGTCGCGTTGTTCATCCTCGGCTACTATTCGCTGAAGAACAACTGGATTACGCTCGGAGGCTTTATCGCTTTCACCTTACTGTATATGACGACGATGTTCCGCCTCACGATGCTCGTGACGATGCTCACAGAACAGAAGCTCGTTATTCATCAGACTGTGCCCTTATTTGAATTCATGCATAAGAATATCGAGATCGACGACCCCGAGGAGCCTACCCGGCTGGAGCAAGTACGCGGAGGTCTGACGTTCGAGGACGTGTACTTCGGATATCCGGAGCAGCCGCCCGTCATTAACGGCTTCAGTCTCAAGATCAAGCCGGGCGAGAAGGTCGCCTTTGTCGGAGCGAGCGGCAACGGCAAGACGACGATGTTCAAAATGATCGGCCGGTTCTACGACCCAACCTCCGGCATCATTAGGCTGGACGGCGTACCAATTAACCAAATGACGCTTGGGCAGCTGCGAGAGTCGGTCGGCTATGTGTTCCAAGAGACCTATCTGTTCGGCTCATCGGTCAAGGAGAACATCCGCTTCGGCAAGCCTGAAGCGTCAGACGAGGAAGTGATTGCCGCAGCGAAAGCCGCCTACGCGCATGATTTCATCATGCTGCTGCCGGAGGGTTACGACACGCTCGTTGGCGAACGCGGCATGAAGCTGTCCGGCGGGCAGAAGCAGCGCATCTCGATTGCGCGCATGTTCGCGAAGCAGCCGGCAGTTATTTTGCTCGACGAGGCAACCTCTTCGCTCGATAACGTGAGCGAGGCCGAGGTGCAGCGGGCGCTCGATGAGGTGCTGGAAGGCCGGACAACGATTGCAATCGCACATCGGTTGTCGACGGTTAAGCATTTTGACACGATCGTCGTCATTCATGAGGGCCGGGTTGCCGAAGCCGGCAGCTACGACGAGCTGATCGCTCGCCGAGGGCTGCTCTACCAGCTAGAAGCAGGACAGTCGGGTCTAACGGAAGAGAGGCTGACACATGAAGAAGTACGTTAAGTTCATTACATCCCATATCATCATGCTGCGCGGGGCGTATCTGATTGCGCTGCTCTATCTCGCCATTGAATCGGTATCCAACTATACGCTTGTCTATATCCAAAAAATATTAATCGACGACGTCTTCGGCGAGCGCAGGTATGAGCTGCTGCCCATCGTCATCGGGGTGTTCGCTCTGACAGGCACGGTGTACGCGCTTATGTTCACCGTAACGAGCCGAAGGCTCATCAAGAACGAGTTCAAAGCGAGCCGATTATTGCTCAGCCGCATGTTGAAGCGTCTCGAGCACGTGCCAGTGGAGAAGTTCCAAAGCGAGCGTACGGGCAAATACGTGTACACCTTCACGCAGGATCTGTTCCTAAGCGCGAGCGTGCTCGGCTGGCAAATTCCGCGGGGCATTCAGGAAGCAATCAATCTATGCATCCTCATGACGATTATCGGACTGTCGAGTCCGATGCTGCTGCTTATGATCGTAGGGCTGTGTGCCATCTATGTGCTGATCGGTTATTACTTCACTCCGAAGCTTAAGGCAGCGGCTCGGCAAGTAGCAGAGAAGCGGGCTGCGCTGCTCGTCCAAATCGAGGAAGGCGTTGCGTCGACGCGCGAGGTCGTTGCCTATCATCGATTGAAGTGGGAAGAGCAGCTATATATGAAAATGTTCTCGGAGTACTTCGACAGGGTGATGGAGGAAGGCAAGCTCATCAACCGTCAAGTGCGGTACAGCGATCCGCTGAAATGGGGCATTGGACTCCTTGTGCTCGGCTACGGAGGACTGCAGCTTATCGATAACCGGATGTCGGTCGGAACATTCGTTATCTTGTTCCAGTTCTCCACGCAGCTATCGGATGCTTTCTATAACTTCTTCCAATTTTTCATGAATCTATCGTCGCAGATGGCGAACGTGGATCGGGTTCAACGTATTTTATCGCTGGAACAGCATGATCCCGGCGAGAAGGCGATGGACAACAGAATCGAGACTCTGTCGTTCGAGCAGACGAACTTCCGGTATTCGCCTGACCTGCCAGAGGTCATCCAAGGCTTCAGCGCGGAGCTGCCTATCGGACGCAAGATTGCATTCGTAGGCACGAGCGGCGGCGGGAAGTCGACAATCGCACAGCTTCTTATTCGTTTCTATGATACGACGGCAGGCAAGCTGCTGCTGGACGGCGAGGATGCGGAGCGTTATAACCGCGAGCAGTGGTCGCGCAACGTAGCGATCGTGTTTCAAGATCCCTACATGTTCTCCGATACGATCAGAGAAAATTTGATGCTTGGCCGAGCGGTGGCTACGGAGGTGGAGATTGAGGAGGCCTGCCGCATCGCACAAATTCATGATTTCATCCTGTCGCTGCCGGAAGGCTACGACACGAATATCGGGGAGCGGGGCATCAAGCTGTCCGGCGGCCAGCGCCAGCGGATCGCTATCGCGAGAGCGATCGTCGGCGATCCGCAAATATTAGTGCTCGACGAAGCGACCTCGGCGCTCGATCTGGAGACGGAACGGCAGCTGCTTGCGGCGCTCGAAGAGCGGAGACAGGGGCTGACGACGATCATGATCGCGCACCGTCTGTCAACGATCGAGAACGCGGACATTATTTTCGTCATGGATGAAGGATCGCTTGCCGAGACCGGCACGCATGACGAGCTGCTGACGAGGGGACGCGTCTATCAGCAACTGCTTACGGCGCAGCAATAACTAAAATAGGAAAATACGTATAGGCGCATGTCATCGATGGCATGCGTCTATTGTTATGCCTACCAATCGCACAAGCAATCTGTTGGATTTGTGAAACAACCTAAGGACCATAATCGTTCAATATAGATAACGACAAATTTAGGTTAAGCGCACAAATCCAACATAGGTATAGGGAGTCTATGCCTATCAAGTTTCGCGCAGGGAGGACAAGCATGTTTTCGAACAAAAGACATATTGAAATCGATGGAGAAGGCTGGAGCTGGATAGAGGGGGACGACGACGCGAACGTTAGCGTCATCGTGACGTTTCCTGATGCATCGCGCTGGCTGTGCCATTTTTACACACTCAAAAATATTCAGTCGATTCGTGAGGATATGATAAACCGGGGTAACTGCAAGTATATGTGGCCCGCCGCTAATCCGCTTGTTATCGTCGACACGATTAGCAGACGGCATATTGAAGAAGTGGTCGATGATAGCATTAAAGACGGGTCATTCCGCTTGCTGTTCGAATATTTCGGCGCGGCATCCGAATATGATCGGATGGGTTTGCCCGAAGGTTTTCTTGCGGCCGATGCCAAGATCGAATCGCCGGAGATCGTGTTAAGGCACGCGGGCGATCTTCACCAACTGCTGGTGCAATCAACGGAAGAGGTTAGGCGAAAGGTCAAACATTGGCTTTTCGGTGAACCGAACGCGATGCAAGAAACATATATGCTTGGTTATTTGTATCGTCTTGAAGAGAAAGGCATACATGCCACTTTGGAGAGGGACAAGGCGCAGGAACTGAGGGACAGATGGGAGTGGCTTTTTGCCAGAGGCATAGATCAAACATTCAAGAAGGAAATTTATTTGGAGCAATACTTATGGCATTTATTTAGTTATAAGAAGCTGTCTGGCCTTGCGGAGGCTGAGGCGGAGGATGCGTTCCATACACAGGATAAGGGAGAGTGCTACCTCTTTTATCAGAACCGAGATCATGTACTGTACATAGCTGACGCGTCTCGTCTAACCGCAGATCTCTTGCGCATGGAACAAGATGTATACGTGGTGGATCGAGATTTCAGATGGACGTACGTGAATACCCATGAATCTGATTTGGGGCCGTACTTCTATCTTCGAGAGCAATAAAGCATAGCATTTGACCCTGCCGTTCCCCTTGTTGCTATAATGGAATGACAGAACGGAGGGATGCTATGGTTCCGATATTGCAGCTGGCGGATGTAAGGAAATACCGGAACGGGGACGAGAATACCCCCTTGTTCACTGGCGTGAACGCCGAGGTGACCGAGCCCGACAGCGTTGCGCTGCTAGGCGTATCCGGGCAAGGGAAGAGCACGCTGCTCCGCATTGTTTCTTTATTGGATGCACCGGACGGGGGCGAGATACGCTTCCAGAATAAACCGCAGGCGGAGACGGATTCGCGGCTATGGCGGATGAATGTGTGTTACATAGCTCAGCAGTCGGTGATGCTGCCGGGAACGATTGACGATAACTTAAGGACGGCAAGCCAACTTCATTCAAAGTCCTATGACCGACAGCTTGCTGATCGTCTGCGGGAGCAACTGGGACTTGACGGGCTCGATCCCGCGAAGAAAGCGTCCGAGCTGTCAGGCGGCGAGAAACAGCGCGTATCGCTGCTCCGCTCGTTACTGCTGCGCCCGCAGGTGCTGCTGCTCGATGAAGTGACGGCCTCCCTCGACAAGGCGAGCAAGCAGCGGGTGGAGGATGTGCTGCTCGAATGGCATCGCCAAGAGGGGACGACGCTTATATGGGTGACGCATGACTTGGAGCAGGCGCTTCAAGTAAGCCGCACGGTATGGTTCATGGCAGAGGGGACGCTGCTGGAGCAAGGCGCCTCGGACACTTTTTTTCAGCAGCCAGCTACAGAAGCGGGACGCCAGTATGTTCGCGCTTCGGAAAGCGGGGAATAGCGGATGTCATTCTTAGCGMTTAGCTTTACGCTGCTGTTCGTTATGATAACCATGCTGGTATCGGTATGGCAGAAGCTTGGCCTGGAACGGGACATTGCAATCGGCACGATACGTTCTGCGGTACAGCTGCTGCTCGTAGGGTATGTGCTGCAATACGTGTTCCATACGAAAAATATGCTGCTGATTACTCTCATCGTTATATTCATGCTTACGATCGCTTGCTTGAATGCCGCGAAGAGAGGGGCAGGCCTGAGGCGGATTGTATGGCGGGTTGCCGTAGCGATCGGCACGACGGAGCTGCTCATGATGGGACTGCTGATCGGCTTCGGGATTATCGAAGCAACGGCGCAATATATCATTCCAATCAGCGGGATGACGATCGGCAATGCGATGGTCGTAGCGGGTCTCTTCCTCAATCAGATGAAGCAGGAGGTGGAAGCCTCCAAAGGCGAGATCGAGGTGCTGCTGTCGCTAGGCGCAACGGCGAAGCAGGCGATGGCCGGCGTTACGAAGCGGGCTGTCAAGTCGAGCATGATTCCGACGATTGACGGGATGAAGACCGTCGGCCTCGTTCAGCTTCCGGGCATGATGACAGGCATGATTATCGCGGGGGCGGACCCGGTCGATGCGGTGCGCTACCAGATTCTGATCGTATTCGCCTTCGCCAGCTCGGCGGCAGTGACGAGCATTATTCTGAGCTTGCTCAGTTATCGGTTGTGGTTTACAAAAGATCTGCGGCTTCAAATTCCAGTACAAAAAGGATGATCGTTGAAATGAACGTATATAAAAGCGGGAATGAACTGCTAAGTCAGATCGAGAGGACGAAGCTTACGGATCAGGCGCTGTCGTTATGGGCATTGGGGCAGGAAGGTTTCCTGGTGATATGGGGGGAGCACACGATACTGTTCGATCCCTACTTGAGCGATTGGGTATTCGAGAGCAGCGGGCCGCCATGGTCGCGCGCATTCGCTCCGCCGCTTGCGCCGTCTCAGTGCGGCTTTGTCGATTATGTCGTATGCTCGCATCATCATGAGGATCATATGGACAAGCAGACGCTGCAAGCGATTGGACAGTCGCAAGCGACGAAGTTCATCGTGCCGAAAGCGCATCTTGAGCTTATGAAGGAATGGGGCTTCTGCGATGAGCAGCTAATCGGCATATCTCATGGACAGTCGCTTGAATTAGCGGAAGGTTTGAAGCTGGAGGCGCATGCCGCGAAGCATGAGCAATTCGAGACGGACGAAGCGGGCGAGCATAAGTTTCTTGGCTTCGTTGCCAGCTTCGGCGACATCCAGCTGTACCATGCGGGAGATACGGTCGGTTTCCCTGAGCTAGTGGAGTGGCTTAGACCTAAGCTTATCGATATCGCGATGCTGCCGATTAACGGGCGCGACTTCGTCCGCAATTCCGCAGGAATCGTCGGCAACTGCAACTATCGCGAGGCCGTTGAGATTGCTGTCCAGATTCAAGCAGACCTGCTCATACCGATGCATTACGGCCTTTTCCCGCACAATGATGAGAATCCGGCTTACTTTGTCGATTATGTGTATCAGAATTACCGGGCGCAGAAGTTCCATATGTTCGCGCCTGGCGAGAGGTTTATTTACATGAAGTAATTGAACGCAGTACGTGCCAAGGGGGCGTCTTCCCTCTCCCTCACTTGAGCTTGAACACGATAACGCCGGCAATCATAATGGCAATGCCGAACATCTTATTCATCGTAAAAGGAACTTTCTCGATTCCGAATAATCCGAAGCTGTCGATTAGCAGCGCAACGATAAGCTGTGCAATGAGCAGCAAGGCAACCGAGTAGGCCGGGCCAAGCGCTGTAATGCCCTTCATGACAGAGAAGACGATGATGACGCCGAGTGAGCCCCCAAGCCAGTACAGCTTATTAACGGTCAATAGCTTCGAGAAGCTGCCATCCTTTAACATCAGCATGATCAGAAGCGATAGAGCGAAGCCGGTTCCGTGTACGAATGTATTCGTCATCCAGAAGCCGGCTTTCTCGCTTAATCGCGTATTGAAGACACTTTGAATGCTGACGAAGATGCCGCCAAGCAATGAATAGATGATGCCCATCATTAGCTATCCCTCCTCTTATTCTCGCACGACTCTTCAGTCTGATTACTACCCTTCATACTTTGTGCTTTATTGATAAAGATTGCCGCTAGCCAGCTCTTTCATTCGCTGCATATCCCGAATAACGATGCTTCCGCGCTTGCGCGTAATGACACCTTCCTTCTCTAGCTTCGTAATGATTCGATTCAAGTGACGATAGCTCGTTCCGAGCAGCTCGGCAAGCTCAGTGAGCTTCTCTGTTCTCATCTCATCGCGCTTTGGCTGAATGCAAGCCTCCGGTGATATCGACAACAAATAGCTGGCGAGCCTGTTCTCGACCGGATAGAGCAGATTAAGACTGGAGGCGTTCGCGGCTGTATAGAGCTTATGGCTGAGCAATTGGATGATATAGGTTAGGAACCGGGGATCGTGACAGGAACGCGCTCTTAACACATCCGTCTTAATGGCTATGAATAAGCTTTGGCCAACCGATTCTACGGTACAGCGTACGGGATAGCCCGTCATAAGCTCCATGTCGCCGATGACGGCGAGCGGCTCGTTGAACCGAAGAAGGACAGACTTTCCGTTCGGAAGCAAGGTGTACACTTTAATCTTGCCTTTCACGAGCAAGTAGAGATGCTGAAGCTGATCTCCCGCTGCGCATAACGCTTGCCCCTTCTCATAGGTCAGCAGCTTCATTTCCTTAATCGTCTCTTCATCGAATATCGCTTCCAGCCGATGCGCCTTCACATATTGGGCGATACGGGAATGATCTTGTTCCATTGCTGTAAGCTCCTCCACTCTGCCGCTTGCTTTTCATTGTAGAAATCGCAGCTGTTATTCAAAAGGACATATGTCCTAAATGATTCACAAAAAAAATAACACGCTAATACAGCCGCCTACAAGCGGCAAGTTCGATTCATGATTTGAAGACCGGCAGGGCAAGCTGAAAATGAAGCAAGGAGTGACGATAAGGGGGCATGATGACATGACAAATAGAGGATTAGTGACGGCATTAATTGCGGTAGGTACGGCGCAAGTATTGAAGCTTCCTTTGCATAAAGCGACGACCGGAGTATGGGATCTTCGCCAATTAATCGGCTCGGGAGGCATGCCAAGCTCTCATTCGAGCGGCGTCAGCGCCTTGGCTGCGTATACGGCAACGAAATACGGAGTAAAGACGCCTGAATTCGCCATAAGCGCTATGCTAGGAATTGTCGTGATGTATGATGCGATGAATATTCGCAGACATGCTGGAGAGATCGCCATACAAGTGAATGATCTGGATGCGGATGTAGAGCGATTGGCAGGCGGTCATCCCGGCGTGTATCATACGCGGAGAAGCGAGCGCTTGAAGGAAAGTCTAGGTCATCAGCCGAGAGAGGTGTACGCGGGCGCCGCGTTAGGCGCGCTAATTGGTTGCCTTGGCGCATTGACGGCTCGAAGAACATAATAAAAATATAAAAAATATGTAGAATACTGTCGATATATTCCATAGCAATTGAGGCTTTACGCTTAATTTACATCATTTATGGAAAGATCGGTGCATCTATGAGGAGCCTAAAGTCCAAACTTATTATTTTTATTTCATCCTTGCTCATCATTATGTTAGCAGCACTAGGTTTATCGAATTTCTTGGCAACGTCCAAGCTGATAAACGAGCAGACGGATAAGGAAATTGCTTTGCGTTCGGGACTTATCGTGGACGATATTGAGAATTTTCTGCAAGTGAAAATGAAATTGCTCGAAACGTTCGCCAAGAACTCGGCATCCTATTACGGGGACAATCAGAAGGAGCTTGCATTCATTCAATCGGCAGTAGCGAGTACCCCTGAGCTTAAGTCGATGGTGTATTCGCCTGACATGATAGGCAAAACCTCCATTTCTCATGCAGGCGCTCAGGTGGATTTGTCCGAGCGCCCATACATAAAGGATCTGAGCGAAGGGAAGATCGCTATATCGAATCCGCTGATCGACAAGATCGACAGCAAGCTCGCTATCGTCATCGCCGCTCCGATCATGATTCAGGACAAGCCTGCCGGATTCCTTGCTTCGTCGATTGCAATCGACGATCTGCTTAGCGCTGTCTCTGCAGAGCAATTCGGCGAGACGGGTTACGCTTCTATGTTCGATGCCGGCGGCGTTACGGTCGCGCATCCGGACAAAGATAACATCATGACGAAGAACATCAAGGATTATGGAATCTTAGAAGTCGAGGACGCTTATCAGAAGGCGCTCGGCGGTGAGAAAGGCAAGCTTGAATATGGCCATGACGGAAAAGACTATATCGGTTACTACACAACGACATTCAACAGCTGGGTGCTGCTCGTTAGCGCGCCTAAGGATGAATTGGACGACGGGGTGCAAACGCTGTTAACGAATACCGTGTGGCTGTCGCTATTATTCGTGATTATCGGAATCGCTGTCACTTATTTCTTATCGCAGACGCTCGTTCGTCCGATCCGGAAGCTGAACACTGCTATTCAAGCGGCTGCGACAGGCGACCTCACCCAAAGCCTTGCCACGAAGGGCAAGGACGAGATCGCGCAGGCAAGCATAAGCTTCAATCAGATGCTTGCCTCGCAGCGTCGGGCGCTGTCGGATGTGAATCAAACATCGTTCCAGCTGGCTGCGGCTTCAGAGCAAACGTCAGCCAGCGCGAGACAGACCTCAGACGCAACCTCCTACATCGCCACTTCGATCGAACAGATCATGTCCGGTACGGAGCAGCAGGTAGTATCCGTTGAACAAAGCCATCAGCTTGCTTCGGGCATATTGGAGCATGTGACCCACATTGCCGATCTGAGCAACAACGTTGCGAACGAAGCAACGTCGACCTATGAGGTGTCATCCGCAGGCGAGAAGGCGATTCAAGGAGCCATCGGTCAGATGGGGATGATAGCAGAGACGGTGAATCAGTTGTCGACGGAATTCCATCACGTTGGCGAGAGCTCTAAGGAAATCCAAGGCATCGTGGAGCTCATTACCTCGATTGCGAAGCAGACGAATATGCTGGCGCTTAACGCAGCGATTGAAGCATCAAGAGCAGGAGAAAGCGGGCGGGGCTTCGCGGTCGTCGCGCAAGAGGTTAGGAAGCTGGCCGAGCAATCGAGCGATGCTGCGGAGCGTATTGCGACGATCATTCAATCGGTGCAAAGCGGCATAAATGTAACGGAACAGACGATCGGCCATGCTACGAAAGAAGTGAAGTCAGGAATTGAAGTCATTGATTCAGCGGGCGCATTGTTCGAAAATATTAAGTTCTCAGTTGGCAATGTCGTTGAGCAGGTTAGCCAAGTATCGGTTGCTGCGAAGCAAGTGGCTTCCGACACATCGACAATGGTGGAATCGATCTCGCTAATATCTGGCGCTGCAGAAGGAAATGCGGCCGGCACGCAGAATGTATCAGCATCGGCGGAAGAGCAATTGGCCGCGATGGAGGAAATTACAGCTTCCTCCGAAGGGTTGTCCGGCATGGCGGAAGAGCTTCAGCTCATGCTTGGCAAGTTCAAGCTCTAAGCCGATCATGCAACAACAGACGGGAAAGAGGGGGACTTGATGAAAATGGAGGAGAAAGAAGAACAATGGTTATGGCCATATGGAGCGCCGTATGCGAAGGGTGATACGAAGGAAGATCGTCCAGCCATAACACCGTATTTGGTACCTGGAGAGAATCGCCCGGCCGTCGTTATCTGTCCCGGCGGAGGTTACGGAATGCGTGCTTATCATGAAGGCGAGCCAATTGCCCAGTGGCTGAATACACTTGGCATCTCCGCGTTCGTTCTGCGCTACCGGGTAGCGCCATATCAATACCCTTGCGCGCTGTTAGACGCTCAGCGTGCAATAAGATCGGTACGATATGACGCGAAGCGCTTCGGCGTTGATCCGAATCGAATCGGTTTGCTGGGTTTCTCTGCTGGGGGTCACTTGACGGCGAATGCAGGGACGGATTACGACCAAGGCAATCCGAAGGCGGAGGATCCTATTGAACGTCAGTCGAGCAGGCCGGATCTGCTCGTTCTCTGTTACCCTGTCATTACGATGACCGATCCGTATACGCACGCCGGATCAAGATCGAATCTTTTAGGTGAGGCGGCGAGCTCCGATCACGGCATGAAGGAGCGTCATAGCGCGGAGTTGAACGTAACGGCCGATACGCCGCCGACGTTCCTATGGCATACGTCAGACGACGCAGGCGTACCGGTAGAGAACAGCCTGTTGATGGCTGGCGCGTTGCGCAAACATGGCGTCTTGTTCGACCTGCATGTGTATGCGAAGGGCAAGCATGGTCTAGGTCTAGCCGAAGATGAGCTTCATACTCGCGGGTGGACGGATGCCTGCGCTTCGTGGCTAGCCTATAACGGCTTCGAATAGCATCGAAAGCGCTATTCGCAGACGATCACTTGTCTAATGAAATGGCTTTTGCGGACGATGCCGCGATCTCGTATGACGAATCCGGCGTCCGCAATCATTTCGTCGATTGTATCGACCGTAATAATAACGGCTTTGTCCGCGACTCGGCGAGCTTGCTGGAGCAGGCTGAACTGCGCTTCGGGCGTCGAGGTCGAGAAATGATTATAGGGCATGTCCATAATCGCCACATCATAATGTTTGGTTATATCGGCAATATCGCTGAACGCCACGTCGGTAACGTAACCGAAGTGAGCGACATTATCCCGCGCGCCCTTCGCAATGAAAGGGTTGTAATCGCTGCCCTCGATATCGATCCCCATCGACAACGCTTCAACAAGCACCGTTCCTATTCCGCAGCAAGGATCGATGACCTTCACGCCCTCAATCTTCGGCACTGCAATATTGGCCACCGCTCGCGCGACTCGCGTACTGAGCGCAATGGAATAATTTTGCGGCTTTTTCATGTGATCGAGCCATATCGCTTTGCTCTTGGTGTAGTAGCCTAAGTACCAGCGTCCGCCTAAGGTGACAAGTCCGTATGTGACGTCAGGACGGTGAACATCAGCTTCTCCCTCAATGCTTAGACCGATGTCTCTTTCAATGCCGCGTTGTCTGTCATAATCCCACTTGTCAGCGGCGTCAAGATCATTGGTTTTGACGAAAATCACCTTGAAGGTCGCATCTCCCATATGAATCTGCTTCGCGAGCTCGACGACTTCATCGAGCTGCTCGCTTGCGTAAATCACCTCGATTCGTTCTTTCAGAAACGGGCTGCGGTCGGGATGAACCTCGATCGGACTGGCGATAAGGCTAGCCTCGGTGTCTTCCCCGAAGAAGGAACGCATCTCGAGACGGCATAAGGATTGCTCCTCTTCACGGTAGGCATAGGTGTATATGAATAATGGCGACTGTTCGTTAACTGTCAATGGTTTCGCATCCTCTTCATCATCGTTATCACATTCATTTATAAATTTAAGGTATGACACAACGATAGCTTCTAACGGCGCAAAAAGCAAAAGTGTTTATCGAATAGCAGATAAGCGAAAACAGACAGTCGTCCCACTGGACAGACTGTCTGTTCGTTTGTTGACCGATTTATTGCGTGCGTGGGACAAGACTTTTATCCTCGAATCTTGTAGAGAGAACGACAAGGGTCGATGAAAACCCGAAGGCGTTGCAATTTTCAAGGAAGATTTCCAACGTTTCGCTTGTTTCGGTTACAACCTTCATTAAATAATTGTATTCTCCGCTGGTTCTATAAAAATCGATGATCTCAGGGGCCGACTCGCCAAAAGCTTCAAACTCCTTGCAGTTGTTCGACTTAAACAGCACGAACGCGGTTGTATACTTGCCGAGCTTAGATGGGGAGAGCTCGGCTCGATACCCCGTTATGACCCCTTGCTCCTCCAGCTTCCGAAGCCGTTCCGTTACGGCTGGCTGTGACATCGCGATCATTCGACTCATCTCGGAAATAGTCATTCTTGCATTGTCATGAAGTTTTGACAAAATCTTATAATCGATCTGATCCATAATCAGAGCACCTCATTTTATAAAGTTAGGATCCGGAAACAACGATAGAATTAAGTTTTCAGGCCCCAAACGCCTTCATAATCTCATTCAAATTGTAGGTTAATTCCAATAAAATGTCACTAATAACCAGTAAGGGAGAATGAGAACGATGGCTATAAAATTAAACGAAAGCAGAACGACTGATGAGATAAACTCTATTACAACTGGAGATGGCTTTCGGATTGCTTATCGAATCGAAGGCGCGGCCGATAAACCCGTATTGATGCTAGCGAATTCTATCGCCACCACGATGAACATGTGGGATGGCCAGCTAGCTGAATTTACCCGCCATTTCCGCGTGCTTCGCTACGACTACCGTGGTCATGGAGACTCGGATACGCCTGATGGTCCGTACTCGTTCGATAGACTGGGAAGAGACGTAATCGAACTGCTCGACGCGCTTCATATCGACCGCGTGCATTTCCTTGGGCTGTCTCTAGGGGGTGTTATCGGACAATGGCTTGGCATCTATGCTCCCGAGCGGATCCATCGTCTGATTCTGAGCAATACCGCCTCCTACCTGGGGCCGCCCGAGCAATGGGAGGGGCTAATCGCCTCTGTGCTGCAACCTGAGAACCTGAGCGAGTTCGCCGATATGTTCATGAAGAACTGGTTCCCTTCGCATATGCTGGAGTCGGAGAATACGCTCGTCACGACATTTCGCAACATGGTTCTTGCTACTCGTCCGCAGGGAATCGCGGGAAGCTGGGCCGCGATACGCGACATGGATATGCGCCGCACGGTCACGCTTATCAACAACCCGACTCTGGTCATTGCCGGACAATATGATACAGTGACGCTTCCCAGCCACAGCGAATGGATCGCCGATGCGGTAAAGAATGCGAAGCTCGTCATGCTGCCTGCAGTTCATATGTCGAATGTGGAGTATGAAACCGAATTCCTTCATGCAGTGTTCGAATTCCTTCTTATTGATTGACCCTTATTGCAAGAAATAACGAGCAATATGTTACAATAGGGGCAGTGAAGTCAATGAGGAGATGATTAAGAAATGAGCAAGGAGCAACAGGGAGAGCAAGTAAACGAGCAGGAGCTGCTTCAATATATAACGGAGGAGACAGGACTTGAAGCAGCGGCTGTTAAGCTGGTGCTTGGACATGCCCAGGCGTTTATTAATAGCGCCAAAGCAAATGCCAAAGGCGAGGTAGATATCGACAGCGACGATCTGGTCGATTATATTCTCGGCCGCCGCGATGTAAAGCTCAATGAGCTTCAAGTAGAATCGATTCTTGACGCCGAGATGGACTACTTAACGGACAAGGGTCTCGCCGGCTACATTGATTAAGCGGCAGACAGTCCGGCAGCAAAGGAAGTAATTCATAACTGAAAAAGACACGATTCCGCGAGAGCATAGCTAACTAATGCTATGTGCGCAGGGACGTGTCTTTTTTTTGGAGTGGATCGAGCTTAAGGGCGCATATGGAATAAAAGGTGCATACACCCATTTGTTCAAGGGAATACTCCTCAGGGGTGATGTAATGGCGTTGCAGAAGCAGCAAACAACAGGGGAAGAGAACGCATTCGACCAGCAGCTTGCCCTAAATATAGAAAGACTGAGACAAGAGTTTGGCAACAGTCCGGATTATGTCATTCGATCATACACGCGCAGCCATCACCCTATATTTAGTGCTGCTGCTGTCTACAATACGAATTTGGCAGATGAGCAAGCGGTAGAAGATTTGATCGAGAAGCTGTTCGGAGCAGATCTGAACGGAACCGGTATCGATGACAGCAATGCGGCGCCGTTAGAATGGGCGGCAACGAGGGCTGCGCTGGCAAGCAGCACAATCGTTACGCCGAACTGGGACATGGTCGTCGATGCTGCCGTAGCAGGCGATGCCGTATTGTTCATCGACGGCTGTACGGATGCGATTGTCGTATCGACGAGAGGGATGGAATGGCGTACGATCTCGGAGTCGACGACTCAGCTTGTCATTCGCGGACCGAAGGACAGCTTCACGGAGTCGATCAGCACGAATATATCGTTAATCCGCCGCCGTATTCGTAATAAGACGTTATGGCTTGAACGATTCTCGATCGGCAATCTGACCGCTACGAATGTGTCCATGCTCTATTTAAAGGGAATCGCGAATGAGCGGACGATACAGGAGTTACGACAGCGCATGAATGCAATTCAAGAGGACGGCATTTTGGAAACGGGAACGATCGAGAGGCATGTGCAGGACCAGCACTTGACTCCTTTTCCTACGTTGTATAATACGGAGCGGCCGGATGATGTCGTCGGGCATCTTATGGATGGGCGAATCGCCGTGCTGGTCGACGGGACTCCGTTTGCGCTGATCGGGCCGATCACGTTTTTTCACTTTTTTCAATCGGTAGAGGACTTATATCAGCGGGCTGATATTGGTCTGTTAATAAGGTTGCTTCGTTACATCGGCTATTTTCTGTCGATGCTGCTGCCCGCGCTGTACATAGCGGCGATGACCTTTCATCAGGAGATGATTCCGACGCCGCTGCTTATCTCCCTTGTTGCGCAGCGCGAAGGCGTGCCTTTTCCCGTCATCGTCGAGGCGCTTCTGATGGAGCTGAGCTTCGAGCTGATGCGGGAGGCAGGAGTAAGAATGCCGCGAGCTGTCGGGCAAGCGGTATCTATTGTCGGCGCATTGATATTGGGACAAGCGGCTGTGCAGGCGGGAATCGTATCGGCGGCCATGGTAATCGTCGTCGCTGCGACCGGGATTGCGAGCTTTACGGCTCCAGCGTTCAGTATCGCGATATCGGTGCGTATTTTGCGTTTTGGCTTTATGATGCTGGCTTCGATGTTCGGTTTATTTGGCATCGTAATCGGCTTATTTATTTTGACGGCGCATCTATCGAGTCTTCAGTCACTGGGCAGCCCGTATTTCTCCATTCAAAGGAAGGGAAGGAGCAAGTAGAGCATGTTCAAACGCGCTATACTCCTAACTGCACTAATTGCCTTATGCCTGCCCATGCTAACTGGCTGTTGGAACAGCCGCGAGCCGAAGGAGCTTGCTATCGTGATGGCGCTGGGCATCGACAAAGCGGAGAATAATAAATATAAGGTTACGTTTCAGATTGCGAACTCCGGCGTCGTCGCTCCCGGTTTCGTAGCCGGCGGGAGCTCCTACGCGGTGCCGATCATGGTGTACTCCGGCACGGGGAACTCCATCTATGAGGCGATTCGCAAGACGTCGCGCAAAGTGCCACGGCAATTGTTTTTTGCGCATATCAGGCTGATCGTAATCGGCGAGTCGCTGGCGAAGCAAGGAATCGAGGAGCTGTTCGATTTCTTCGATCGTTCGCGAGAGACGCGGCTAACGTCAATGGTGCTCGTCTCGCGAGATGTCGATGCGGCGCAGATCGTGCAGACGCTCACGCCGATGGAGAAGCTGCCCGCCAACTCGATTATCGGGACGATGGGCTTCACCTCGAAGCTATGGTCGAATAGCATTACGGTTTACATCGACGATATAATCCGTATGTTGGTGTCAGAAGAGCGAACGCTTCTCGTCAGCGGCATCCGGCTTGTTGGCCTTATCGAGGCGGCGCAGAAGCGCGAGAACGTGGAACAGGTAAAGCCGAAGGCTATCATTACAATCCAAGGCATGGCGGTATTCGAGAAAGGCAAGCTTAAGGAATGGATCGACGGCGAGCTTGCAAGAGGCGTCATCTGGACGCGCAACGAGATGAAAAGCTCTGTAATGCTGGTAGCGGCGGGCGACAAAAAGGATGCAATCAGCATCGAAGTGGCGCGCGGCAATACGAAGGTTAAGGCGCGGCTGGTGCAAGGGAAGCCCGTCTTCCATGTGAATGTCTGGGCGGAGGGTTTCATTACGGAAAATGAATCGGAACTTGATCTGAACAAGCCTGAAATGCTGGATACCCTCGAGCAGGAATGGGAAACTGCGATTAAAGCCGAGGTGGAGACGGCGGTAAAGCATATGCAGACGAATAGGCTCGATGTACTGAAGTTCGGCAATGTGATGAAGCGTGCCTATCCAAAGAAATGGCGCGAAGGGCTAAAGGACGATTGGAACGATACGTTCGCCAGAAGCGAGGTTCAAGTAACGGTTCATACTGAGCTTCGAAATCAAGGTCTTAGAGGCAAATCGTATATTAACAGCATCAAGAAATAAGTAGCAGCAGACAGCAGGAAGGTTACGCGAGGTGACGGTAGATGGAAGCGGCGAAAATGAGCAAGTTCCAGTTCTTTTGCCTAGTTGTATTGTTCGAGCTGGGCGGCGTCATTGCGCTTGGCGTCGGTCAATCGTCGGCGCGGCAGGACGTGTGGCTTGCTGTTCTCCTAGGCATGATCCCGGGCATCGTCATCTATTTTGTGTTCAGCGGTCTCTATAGGCTGTACCCGACTATGCCCCTGACAAGCTATATTCCGAAGATCATAGGTCCATTCTTAGGCAAGCCCATCGCCTTTCTGTACAGCGTACATTTTGTCTACCAAAGTGTACGCAACTTCCGCGGCTGCGCCAATACGATACAAGTATCGGTATTCGATGAAACACCGCTTGTTGCGCTGCTTGCCTTAATGGCTGTGGCGATGATCTATATCGTTTATTTAGGGATCGATGCGATGCTGCGGACGATTGTCACCTTTCTTCTGGTGCTGTTCGCTTTAGGCTTAATTGGCAATATATTTATATTCTTCTCCGGAATCATCCGAATCGATTATCTGCTTCCTGTTCTGGAGAACGGATGGAAACCGGTCATTAACACCGTACCTCTGACTTACTTTTTGCCTTTCGGCGAGCTGTTTGTATGCACCATGTTTTTTCAATATTTGGGAGTCGGGGCTCAAAAGTCGGGTATCAAGGTAGGGTTTGCCGCAATGATCCTGTCGGGGCTTATTATCAGCTATACGATGGCGCTCAATGCAGCTGTATTAGGACCGGATCTGCTCAGCCGCTCCATATTTCCGCTGTTTGCCGTTACATCGAAGATCAATATCGGGGACTTCATTCAGAAAATGGATGGAATTTCGGTATCGTCGCTTATGATCAGTTATTTCTTCAAGGCGACCATTTATTTCTATGCGGCGGTGCTGGCCGTAACCGATTTGTTTAAGCTGAAGAGTATAAAAACGTTCGCGATTCCGCTTGGGGGCATCGTGATGTTCTCCTCTATTATGGTTGCGGAGAATTCCGTAGAAAATTACATCGAGGGATATATAATCAATCCTTATGTGGCATTCGTGTTCCAGTCGGCATTCCCGATTGTTCTCCTTGCCGCGGGTTGGATGAGGCGGCAGAACCGAACCGCTTCTTGAGTGAAGGAGCGGCGCAACTGCCAATGAAAATGACGGCGCTCGCGAGTAAGATCAGCCATTCATCGACGGGTATTCGGACGAAATACGTGAATAGGCTTCGCAGCGCCTCTTCGTAAGTCATGCCTTCCAATAGATTCATTGTGTAATCGTAAGCCATATTAGAAGCGCAGTATAACAAAAATAATAGGAAAAGCTTCATAGATGGTCATCCTTTCATTGGATATGATTATAGTTAACTTGCCGCATAGGACAAGCTATTATGCGGTTCTGCCCTATCAACGGCGGAATCCGTTTTTGAATAAATACCATTTTTGTGCTAAAGTTTTAATAAGAAACTCTTATGTTGGAGGTTGGACTATTGGCGAAAGTACATAAAGGATTATCGTTTGGCGAGATCCTGAAACGGTTTATTTTTATTACGGTTGGTTCGATCATGATGGGCGTGGCGCTGGAGATGTTCCTYGTGCCGAACCAAGTGATTGACGGCGGGATTGCGGGTATATCGATCATGCTCGCAGCGAAGACGCCATTGCCTATCGGGCTTTATTTATTCGTTGTTAACGTTCCATTCCTGATTCTAGGTTATAAACAAATCGGCAAGACGTTCGCGATCTCCACGTTATATGGTATCGCACTCATGTCGGTAACGACGGCCATGCTGCATCATGTTGAAGCGTTCACGGACGAGAAGTTGCTTGCAGTGCTGTTCGGCGGTCTTATTCTCGGTGCAGGTGTCGGTCTCGTTATTCGTTACGGGGGCTCGCTTGACGGGGTGGAGATCGTATCGATTCTGATCTCGAAGAAGATGCGCGTGCCTGTCGGACAGATCATCATGATCTTCAATGTTATCGTGTTCATTATTGCTGGATTCATATTCGGCTGGGATTCGGCCATGTATTCGATCTTCACCTACTATATCGCGATTAAGGTCATCGATATTGTTGTAGAAGGCCTTGAAGAATCGAAGTCGGTAACGATCATCTCCAGCGAGCATGATGAAATATCGACTGCGATTATGGACCGTCTTGGACGGAGCACGACGCTGATCCAAGCGCGCGGCGGCTACTCCAAGGAAGAGACGCAGATGATCTATTGCGTCGTGACAAGGCTGGAGCTTGCGAAGCTCAAATCAATCGTGCAGTCGATTGACGCGAAGGCGTTCATTGCCATCGAGTCTGTATCGGACGTTATGGGCGGCGGCTTCACCAAAGGCAGCATCCACTAAAATAGAAAAAAATCCGAACCACGGTCGAGAGACGCAGGTTCGGATTTTTTTATTTAAGGGACTAGACCGTCGTTGAATGCCCTGTCGTTGTTGCATCCCGGGAGAGCCCTTTGTCACTGACGCCGAATAGAAAGGCGAGCGCGATGAGCATGCTGCCGGACGCCACGTAGAACAGTATTTGGTAGCCGAACAGATCGATCAGTCCGCCCATAAGCGGCGGCGAGGCGATCGCGGCGAGCGACGAGAACACATAGTAGATGCCCGTACGTCTGCCAATGCTTTGCTCCTTGCCAAGTCCGATAATGAACGGATACGAGTTGATGTTAATCATCGCCCAGCATATACCCCCCGCCAGCATAAGCAGCCGCAGCGGAAGCAACGTATCGATGAACGTGATCGCAGCGAAAATAATAATGAGGCCGGTAACGCCGATCATGATGATCTTTTTCTTGCCGAACCTGCGGCCTAGCAGTCCGCTCGGGATGGCAGCAAGCACGAGCGCCAGGGAGAAGAAGCCGAGCGAGAAGGCTGACTCCCCTTCCTCTAAGCCAAGATGCTTCTCTCCGTATAAAGTGAACAAGGCTTCAACGCCCTGGTAGGAGAGAAACCAGAAGAAGATGGCGCCAAGCAGGAACACCGTCGGACGGTTGAGCTCGCTCTTGAACGACAGCTTCTCTCTATGTTCGGCAGGGATATAGGCGATCGTATCGCGTTTTTCCTTAATGACCGCCATAAGGATGAATAAGCATATGATCGTTACCACTGCCGAAGAAATAAATGGCAAGGAATGATCCGCGTCATACAGCTTCGAGCCTACGAAGAAGGCAAGCAGCGCACCGATGCCGCCCATGAAATTAATAATTCCGTTTGCCTGCGAGCGCTTGCCGTCCAGCGTAATGTCCGGCATCAGCGCGACAGTCGGCGACCGGTATAGACTCATGGACAAGTTCAAGAGCACCATGAAGGTAACTAACGTTATGAGGCTGACGTGGAACGGAACAAGCGCTGCGAACAAGGCGGCCAGCGGCATGCCGATCATAAGGTAAGGCATTCGCTTGCCGAATCGTGTGTATGTCTTGTCGCTTCGATTGCCGATCCATGGCTGCAGGAAGAGCGCAAAGTAGTTGTCTATCGTCATCATGAAGCCAATCAGCGCCACGCTCGACAGGAAATTGTCCAGGAAGAAAGGGACAAATGCGTTGTAAAGCGCCCATGTAAGGCTAATACTAAAAAAACCAAAGCCGAGCAGCCACGTTTTTTTCATGACGRTTACTCTCCTCTCGATTGCAGCACCTGCGCGAGTCGATCCGGATAATCGGTAATGATGCCTGCGACGCCAGCCTCAGCCAAGCTGACCATCTCGGCAGTCTCGTTGACCGTCCACGGGTGATAGGCAATGCCGTTCACGGCCGCCGCATCTACCCACTCCGGCAATACGGCATATTTACTGGCATGCAGCGCCGACGCCTGCAGCGTCTTCGCATATGCCCACGGTTCATACAGCCCTTCGACATACAAGATACCGGTACGGATCTCCGGAGCAAGCTGCGAGCATAGGGCAAGCGAATAATGATTGAAGCTGGAAATAATAACACGATCGGTTAATCCGTAGGTGCGCACCGTGTCGATGACTTGCTGTTCCATGCCTTCATAAAGAAAGACGCCGTTCTTAAGCTCCAAGTTCACTATAGTATCCGTGTCTTTCACAAGCTCCAGCAATTGCTCCAATAGAGGTACTTTCTCCTCGGCGAAGTCAGGATTGAACCAGCTTCCGGCATCCAGCAGTGCTACATCGTCATAATCGGTATCCTTGACGAATTGGTTCAGGCCTGCCGTACGCGCGAGCGATTCGTCATGGATCAGGACGAGTCTTCCGTCCCTTGTTCGTTGTACATCGGTTTCGATCCCTGTCGCGCCAAGCGCCAGTGCTTTGACGAATGCCGCCATCGTATTTTCCGGACAATAGGCGCTCGCCCCGCGGTGGGCAAAGTTAATGAGCTGCGTTGTAATCGTGATTCACCCTTTCTGATTGTTGTGTACGTTTTGTTTCAACTATAACTGACGTTTGTTACCGCAATATTAGAAGTGCTGATGGAACGGAAGAATACGTTTTCACAATAATAGTAACTGAAATGAAGCAAATAGCAAGAGTTATGTATCGGTTCTTTTACACCCTATTTTGCGGAAAAGAAATCAGGCTTTACATACCCCTGCCGGGTATGATAAGATGCAATTATCAAATATACCCCATGGAGGTATGTATATGGCGAAGGAAGAAGCGACAGACGCGAATCATAATCATCAGCATGCGCACGCTACTGACTGCGCCGCGCCGGAAGCGGGAGGCGAGCACTGCGGCTCGAAGACGGAGCGCAAGAGCCACCACTCGGACAAGATGAAGGCGAATCTGACGACTCGGTTGAACCGGATCGAAGGGCAAATCCGTGGCGTTAAGGCGATGATTGATAAGGATACGTATTGCGATGACGTGCTTAATCAGATAGCGGCAGTGCAATCGGCGCTTAACAGCGTCGGCAAGCTCTTGCTTGAAGGACATATGAAGAGCTGCATCGTTGAACGTATCCAGGCAGGCGAGAACGAAGTGATTGACGAGCTTCTGACAACGGTTCAGAAATTAATGAAATAATTTGGGAGGTAATGATAATGACAAACGTAACGCTTACGGTAGAGGGCATGACTTGCGGACATTGTGTTAGCGCGGTAGAGAAGGCGGTCGGCAACGCCGGAGCCGCAGGCAAGGTCGATCTGGCAAGCAAGAAGGTATCGGTGGAATACGATGAGGCGAAAGTGTCGTTAGACGCGATCAAAGCGGCTATCGAGGACCAAGGCTACGACGTTGTATAAGACGAATCAATACTAGTTCAATAGTATAGACGGAGGCTGCCTAGGCCTCCCTATTTTTACTTTAAAATATACCCCATATGGGTATGCGAAATGGCGGTGCAAACAAAATGAGCAAGGTGCTGGAAAGCATTCAAATTACGGGTATGACTTGCGCGGCATGCGCGAATCGGATCGAGAAGGGACTTAATCGGATGGAAGGGGTCGAGGCTACCGTCAACCTGGCGCTAGAGCGCGCCTCCGTCGTCTATGATGCTGGCAAGCAGGACAGCGCCAGGCTGGAGCAGAAAATAATCGATCTCGGTTATGGCGTCGTGAAGCAGGCGCAGGCTGAGAAAGGTGACTATAAGAAACGCGAAATTCGCAAGCAGCAACTAAGGCTGGGCGTGTCCATCCTCTTGTYGCTGCCGCTATTATGGGCGATGGCCGGTCATTTCGCCATGACGTCGTTCGTGCCCGTGCCGGAGCTGTTCATGAACGCTTGGTTCCAGCTCGCGCTTGCCGCGCCGGTGCAGTTCATTATCGGCTGGCCGTTCTACGTCGGGGCATACAAGGCTCTACGCAACGGCAGCGCAAATATGGACGTCCTTGTATCGTTAGGGACATCGGCGGCTTTCTTTTACAGTTTGTATCGCACACTAGAAACATTGAAGCCGTCGATGGCTGGGCACGGAGCGCATAATATCGAGCTTTACTACGAGACGAGCGCGGTTCTGATCACGCTGATCGTGCTTGGCAAGCTTCTGGAAAGCTTGGCGAAGGGCCGGTCTTCAGAGGCGATCAAGACACTAATGGGGTTGCAGGCGAAAGAGGCAACCGTTATACGCGAAGGGCTTGAGCAGAAGATCGCTATTACCGATGTTACGGTAGACGATGTGCTTATTATTAAACCGGGCGAGAAAGTGCCGGTTGACGGCATTGTGATATCGGGTGAATCGACAGTCAATGAATCAATGCTGACCGGCGAGAGCATGCCCGTCGAGAAACGCGAAGGCGATGCGCTCATCGGAGCAACGATCAACAATAACGGCGCGCTGCGCATGAAGGCGACGAGAATCGGCAAGGATACGGCGCTTGCTCAGATCATTCGGGTAGTTGAGGAGGCGCAAGGGTCGAAAGCGCCGATTCAGCGGGTAGCCGATCGCATATCGGGCATATTCGTCCCGATCGTAGTGGGTCTTGCCGTGCTGACGTTCATCATTTGGTTCGCATTCATTGAACCTGGCAACTTCGCACATGCGCTGGAGAAAGCGATTGCCGTACTCGTTATTGCTTGCCCATGCGCATTGGGTCTTGCAACGCCAACGTCGATTATGGCCGGCTCCGGCCGCGCCGCTGAGCTTGGCATATTGTTCAAGGGCGGCGAGCATCTAGAGAGCGCCCATCGCATAGATACGGTTGTTCTCGATAAAACGGGAACGATTACGAAGGGCAAGCCCGAACTGACAGACATTATTATCGCGAGTTCGAGTTCGTATGAAGAGAAAGAACTGCTGCGGCTTGTAGGCGCAGCGGAACGTCAATCGGAGCATCCTGTAGCCGAGGCGCTTGTGTCGGGCATTACGTCCCGCGGGATCGAACTTCCGCAATCGGAGCAGTTCGAAGCGATACCCGGTCATGGTATCGCAGCCAGTGTAGATGGGCAACAATTGTTAATAGGAAATCGCAAGCTGATGCAGATGCGGAACGTAGATGCGTCAGCGGCATACAAGGAGCAAGAGATGCTGGAGGCATCGGGCAAGACCGTCATGCTCATAAGCGTTAACGGCAGCTATTCTGGCATGGTCGCCGTAGCTGATACGGTGAAGGACACTTCGGCTGCGGCTATTGCAAGGCTTAAGCAATTAGGATTGGAAGTATGGATGCTGACCGGAGACAATGAGCGAACGGCGAAGGCGATAGCCGAGCGGGTCGGCATCGACCATGTTAGAGCCGATGTGCTGCCCGAGCAGAAGGCCAAGGCGGTGCAGCGACTGCAGGCCGAGGGCAAGAAGGTTGCCATGGCGGGAGACGGAATTAATGACGCCCCGGCACTCGCAGCGGCAGACATTGGCATGGCGATAGGCGGTGGCACGGACGTTGCGATGGAAGCCGCGGACATTACGTTAATGCGCGGCGACTTGAACAGCATAGCCGATGCGATTAAGATGAGCAGGCTGACGATGGCGAATATTAAGCAGAACCTGTTCTGGGCGCTCGCTTACAACGTGATCGGCATACCGATTGCCGCTGCCGGCTTCCTCGCACCTTGGCTTGCAGGGGCGGCAATGGCGCTTAGCTCGGTATCGGTCGTATTGAATGCGCTAAGACTGCAGCGAATGAATGGAATCGATAGATAGATGAAAGGGAGTACGCGTACGATGAATAATACAGCAGGCATAAGCCTGGCCAAACGGATAGCGTGGGCTTCGATCATCAGTACCAGCCTAATCCTTGCAGGCTGCGGTCAAGCAGAGAATCATGCCGGTCATAATAAGAGTGAGCATGAGGAAGCAGACGCAGTGAATGCGGAAGGCGGCGAACAGTCGTCCGGCGGCCATGAAGGTCACGGAGCTTCAAGCGAAGGGGAGCGGCAGACCGAGAGCGAAGCAGCATCAGATGATGCCGCTGTAAAGTGGAGCTTCCCCTCAACCGGGATTGCTGCTGGCGAGAAGGTGAAGGCCGAGGTATCCGTCTTCGACAAAAAGGGGCAGCCAATCGATAGTTTCGACATGAACCATGAGAAGCTGATGCATCTAATCGTCGTAAGCGAAGATCTGTCTTACTTCGACCATGTTCATCCCGAATATAAGGAGAATGGGAAGTTCGACGTCGAGCTTGTCTTTCCGTCGGGCGGTGCGTATAAGCTGTATGCGGATTTCATACCGGCGGGAGGCTCGGGAGAAGTCATTGCTGCGAATGTGAATGCTGCGGGCGACGAAGCGGCGGCAAGCAAGTTGACGCCAGATGAGCAGCTTAATAAGACGGTGGAAGGGATTGAAGCTTCATTATCGCTATCCTCCCATCAAGCGGGCGAAGAGGCCGAGCTAACCTTCACGTTCAAGGATGAACAGAGCAAAGCGGATATTACCGACCTGCAGCCGTATTTGGGAGCTATCGGTCATGTCGTCATCGTCAGCGAAGATTTGGGACAATACCTGCATGTGCATCCCGTCGATGATGCAGGCAGCGGCCCTCAAGCCTCCTTCCATACGACTTTTCCAGAAGCGGGTATATATAAGATATGGGGTCAATTCCAACGAAATGGCGATACCTTTGTCGTGCCGTTCACGATTTCAGTAGACTAGGAAGCTTATTGGGTACTCCAGTACCAAACTGACCCTACGTTTTGCCTGTATTTCATACAGCCTAATCGGTCCCAATTGCCTGTAAAGTTACTTTTGAGTGGAAAACATACAGTCAAACCCGGCATTTTAGCCCTCAACAGCCTTTCACCGTCCATTTGACTGCACCAAATCCAATCAAACTTTGATATCTTGTCGTTGCTAGTCATTTGAATGTATGAAATCCAATCAAATGGCTAGTACGCATCTAGAAGTTCTAAAAGTGACGACCTATTTCGTAAAAAAGTTAATCACTATCGAAAAAGATTAGTTTCAATCGAAACCTCGTCGTTGAACACGGAAAATCAACAGAATAAGCCGCCCACTGGGCGGCTTATTCTGTTTTTATATGACCTTTTTAACACCAATAAACCCAGTAATGGTGCGGACTTAAGGCGATTAACCGCCTCTGGATGGCAAACGCTTACAACTTTTATTTCGAGAATCTGGAATTAGGGGTTGAAAACAGGGAAATTCATGATAGAATAACTTATGTAACAAAATCATTAATCAATTAACATAACGGCTACTGATGGTGGAGGTGAGCTGCGGTGAATGCGATGGTTARCGGGAACATATAGGTCTAATCACGCTTCGTCATACAGTTAATGAAATTATTAATCGGTTCAGAACCACAAAGGGAGTCAATGGGAGTCATCGCGTTTGAAAGACTATAAGCCTTATATTAACCTCTTTATTGCCGGTAGTAAATGAAAACGTTTACTTTATTTGCGGATCGTTATACGTTCTCGCCGGCGCCATTATTTTTGCGTCTATCCAAGCAAGCGGTGTAAACGAATTGACGGAAGAAGACAAGGGAGGAATTTTCTAATGAAAAAGTTTGCAAGCACTTTCATTCTAGTGTTAGCGATTATTATGCTCGTATCGGCATGCTCCAGCGGATCGGGTACGACCAACACGGGCGGCAATAACGCCGGTGAGAAAGCGACGAATGCGCCTAGCAATGCGGGCGGCAACGCAGAGGGCAATGCAGAAGGCGAAGGCGGCAACGACGCTGCGGTCGAAGAAGACGGCATCGCCAAGTCGGCTATCGATCCTGCTCTCTCTGGTGAAGTTACGTTCTGGACGTTCCTAGACAACAAAGAGAAGGACGCAGAATTGCAGAAGGCGTTCAACGCCGTATACCCGAACATTAAGTTGAAAACAATCTTCGTTCCCTTCGCTGATTTGCATGACAAGTTGCAAACGACGCTTGCAGCGGGCAATGGCGCACCAGACGTAGCGCTTGTCGAGCAAGGTCAGTTCACGCGGTATAGCACGGGCGGCGTTCTTGAAGATTTGCTCCAGCCTCCTTACGACGCTGGCAAATACCAAGATCTAGTATCCGAGTACAACTGGAATCGTTGGTCGTCCATCGACGGCAGCAAGCTGCTAGGCATGCCTTGGGATGTTACGCCGGCGGTTACTTACTACCGCGCAGACATTTTCGAAGAGCTGGGCTTGCCTTCCGACCCTGCTGAACTCGGCGAATACATTCAAGATCCGGATAACTTCTTCACGCTTGCACAGACGCTTAAAGCTAACGGCAAGTATTCGATGGAATGGCGCGATTCACCGGTTCACTGGCTGGGCGATTCCCTTGGCTACTATGATGATGAGATGAACTGGGTCCGCAACACAGACGAATTCGTGAAATTCCTTGATATTTCGAAAAAGGTTAACCAACTTAAGATCGCTCCGCATGACGGCATTTACAGCGACAAAGGCAAGCAACGCGTGAAGAAAGGCGAATCCCCGATGTACGTTGCGGGAACATACGGCGCACGCGACCTTGCAATTAACTTCCCAGAGCAATCCGGCAAATGGAGAGCGACTACGATGCCTTTCGGCTTGAATGTAGGCATGGGCGGATCGACGTTCGTTATCCCTTCGCAAAGCGCGAACAAAGAAGCAGCTTGGGCATTCGTAGAGTTCATAACAACCTCTGAAGAAGCATGGAAGCTGTGGATCGAGCAATCGGTACAGCCTGACTGGAAAAACATTACAAGCCAAGAATGGTACATTACACACACGAACGAGTACCTTGGCGGCCAAGAAGATATCGCTCTTTACAATGAACTTGCAAGCAAACTCCCAGTAAGACGTTACACGCGACTTGACGGCATGGCTTGGCCGCTATGGGTTGAGAACGTTATCGCTGCGCTGGATAAAAATATCGACTCCAAGACGGCAATCCAACAAGCGCAAGAAAATATCGAGAACAAGCTGAAAGCGGAGAAAGATAAGCTGATTAGCGAGCTTCAGAAATAAGTTTTTCGCATGGGAGGCATGCGTGCCTCCCTGCTTCGGCTCGACCTATCGCTCGAAACTTTTGCGGCGCCGCGATATGCGGCGTCTACCGTTTCTTTAGCGAAGCATGTAAACATGAAAGCATGAGACTCATTCGGAACGAAAGCTGCGTCGCAATGCGACGGCGGCCGTTTACGCTGGTATGCAAGGGGGTACTCCTTGGTGATTCGTTGGCTGAAAAAGTATAGGGTAACGTTGGTTGTAATTGTCGCTTTGGTCTGCTTCGTCATTTGGTGGAACAATTCAAGGGGCTACGATGATAGCGTAATGGCAAGCATTGCGATTGATGAAAGTATTGATGAATCATCGATATTGGAAGGTGAAGACGCGGGTGGTAAGCTCGAGCCGTCTTTTAATAAATATGCGGACAGCTGGAATGAGCAGGGGGCGCAGGATGCGGCCGATTTCAAGCTGTCGATCGAATCCGCCGATTACAGTGCGATCAGCGAATCGGGAACACGGCTGGAGAGCGGGCTTGGAGACCTGGCGGGAGATTCCGTAGCGCTCATTGAAGAGGACAGCTGGGCTGAATATGCGTTTGAGGTGCCGCAGGACGGCTACTATCAAATGGGCATGAGCTACTATGCGCTTGAGGGCAAGCGTTCCGCCGTTGTTCGCAGTGTGCAGATCGACGGGGAGTATCCGTTCTACCAGGCGAAGAAGCTGGAGTTCCAGAGGATGTGGAAGGAAGAAGGCGAGCCTTGGTTCGATAACCAGGACAACGAGTTCAACCCGCGCAGGGTGGAGACCGCCGGCTGGCAATATCGCGACTTCGTCGATTCCGAAGGCAAGGTATACGAGCCGTTCCGCTTCTACCTGACGAAGGGCAAGCATACGTTGCGCATCCAAGCGGTGCGGGAGCCTGCGGCGATCGGCACGATCAATATTTTCTCGCCGGTGCATGTGCCGACTTATGAAGAGATGCTTGCTACATATGAGAAGCAAGGCTACAAGAAGATGGAGAACCAGCTCATTAAAGCGCAGGCTGAGCTATCGACCTTGAGATCCGATCCGACGCTCAAGCGGATTGAAGACCGCGAACCGGCTACGGAGCCGTTCAAGAAGGATTCCATCGCGCTTAACTCGTTCGGCGGCGCCAGCTGGCGGACCGGCGGGCAATGGGCGGAATGGGAGATTGAAGTGCCGGAGAGCGGCCTCTACGAGCTTGGCGCCAGGTATGGACAATGGTTCCTGAACGGAATGCCGGTTCAGCGCTCCATTAAGATCGACGGCAAGCTGCCGTTCAAGGAGATGGACGCCATGTCATTCCCATACAAGGCGGAATGGCAAGTCAAGAAGTTCGGACCGAAGGACGGCGATCCGTATCTGTTCTATCTGGAGCAGGGCAAGCACACGATCCGCATGGAAGTTCAGATTGGCGCGCTTGGACGGATGCTCGAGACGGTAACGGATACGACTCGCAAGATGTCGCTGCTCGGCCGTGAGGTTATACAGGTTACGGGCACGAACCCCGATCCGAACGGTGACTGGCGTCTGGAACAAAATATTACCAACCTCGTTCCGAGGCTGCAACTGATGGCGAAGCGGCTTGACGATACGATCAAAGGGCTCTATGAGCTTGGCGTCAATGAAGGCAGCTCGGAAGTGAGCACGCTCTATGAGGCGCGCGACGTGTTGCTTAGCATGGCTAGCGATACGAAGTCCATTCCTGCGCGCATGCTGCAGTTCAATGACTTGCAGGCGGCGCTCGGCACATGGGTGAACGGTCTTAGCAAGCAAAGCATGGTGCTCGACTATCTCATCGTTAAGTCGGCCGACGAAGCTTGGCCTAGACCGGATGCGGGCGCGCTCGCCAGAACGGGAACGATGCTTTACGACTTCGCGAGCTCCTTCACGAAAAATTACGGCGGCATAGGCAACGTGTATGAGGATGAGAAGGTGCTTGAGGTTTGGGTGGCGCGCGGACGCGACTGGGTCGACATCATTAAGCAGATGATCGACGAGGACTTTACGACCGAGACGGGCATTAAGGTTAACGTCAATACGATTCCTGCACAGCAGATGCAAGTGCTGTTGCTGGCGAGCACGTCGGGTCTTGCGCCGGACGTAGCGCTTGGCGTCGAGGGCGAGATTCCGATCGACTACGCGGTGCGTAACGGTCTCGTCAATCTGGAGGAGTTCAGCGACTACGAGGATGTGGCGAGCCGCTTCAGACCGGGAGCGCTCATCCCTTACAAGTATGACGGCGGCAGCTATGCGCTGCCGGAGAACCAGAACTTCAATATGCTGTTCTATCGCAAGGACATTATGGAACAGCTTGGCATTACTGAGGATCAAATTCCGGATACGTGGCAGGAAGTGATGGATCTCATCCCGCTGCTCCAGCAGAAYGGCATGGATTTCTTCTACCCGCATGCGCCGAACAATCCGGCTCTGGCAATCAATGAGTTTGCTCCATTCCTTTTCCAGCAGAACAGCGAATTCTATCGTGAGGACGGCAAATATTCGAATCTTGATTCGCCTGAGGCGATGGAAGCGTTCAAGCTGTGGACGGGATTGTTCACGAACTTCAAAATCTCGAAGCAGGCGGATTTCTACAACCGCTTCCGGTCCGGCGAGATGCCGATCGGCGTAGCGGACTATTCGACTTACGTGCTGCTGTCGACGGCGGCGCCAGAGCTTACCGGCTGGTGGGGCATGAAGCCGATGCCGGGCATCGAGCAGGCCGACGGCAAGATCAACCGTTCCACGGGCGGTCTCGCTCAGACGGGCATCATTTTCAAAGATACGGAAATGAAAGATCAGTCATGGGAGTTCTTGAAATGGTGGACCAGCGCGGATACGCAGGAGCGCTTCGGCTCGGAGCTTGAATCGCTGCTTGGTGTCGAGGCTCGCTGGAACACGGCAAACATCGAGGCGCTGCAACGCATGCCTTGGCAGTCGTCCGACATCGACGCCATCCTGGAGCAATGGGAATGGTTCAAGGAACGCGAGGTCGTTATCGGCGGCTACTACACGACAAGGCATATCGCGAACATCTGGAACCAAATCGTATTGAATGGCAAGATTCCGCGTGAAGCGGTTGAAGAGGGCGTTAAGGAAATCGATAAGGAGCTTCGCAAGAAGCGGGAGGAATTCGGCCTTAATACCGAGGATAGCGCGCAAGAGAAAACGGCAGAAGGAGGCGTAAGCCCGTGAGCATAGAGACGAGTACAGCAGCCCGGCCGGCGGCCGGCGCCGAGCGCCTTCCGAAGAAGCAGGGAAAGCTCGGCCTGCTCTGGCAGGAAATGAAGAGAAACAGGGTATCGTACCTGTTTCTCGCCCCTTTCCTTATATTGTTTACGCTGTTCACGATCGTTCCGGTCGTCACATCGGTGTTCCTCAGCTTCACGTATTACAACATCCTGGAAGCTCCGAGATTCATTGGACTGTCCAATTATCGGCTGCTGTTCGTCGACGACGACATCTTCCTGAAGGCAATCGGCATTACGCTCAAATTCGCTTTCATTACCGGCCCTGTCGGTTACGCGATGGCGTTTCTGCTCGCTTGGCTGATAAGCCAAATACCCCAGAAGTACCGGTTTTTCTATACGCTGTGCTATTACACGCCGTCCATTACGAGCGCAACGGCGATGTCCGTCGTCTGGCTCTATCTGTTCGCCGGCGACCGCAAGGGGCTGCTGAATTATTTCGCGACGCAGTTGGGCATTATCGACGAGCCGTATTTGTTCCTGCAAAATATTAATTCGATTGTACCCGTCATCGTTATCGTGTCGCTGTGGATGTCTATGGGCGTCGGCTTCCTTGCTTTCCTTGCCGGCCTGCAGAACGTGCCGAAGGACCTGTACGAGGCAGGCGGCATCGACGGCATCAAGTATAGATGGCAGCAGCTGTTCTATATTACGATTCCGTCCGTGAAGCCGCAATTGCTGTTTGGAGCCGTCCTTCAGGTCGTATCCTCGCTTACGGTATTTGACGTCAGCGTACAGCTTGTCGGCTTGCCGAGCCCGCTATATGCCGGACATACGATATTGACGCATTTATTCGATTACGCCTTTATCAAATTTGAGATGGGTTATGCGGCAGCGATCGCGGTTGTGCTGTTCTGCATGATGATCGGCCTGAACCGTCTCATATTCAGATGGCTAGGAAAGGACTGAACCATGATGACTGGCGCAGTAAAAGGCAGGAGAATCGATTGGGGCGGCATCTTCCTCTATCTATTCCTAACATTGTTCGGTCTTCTGATGCTTGCACCGCTCGTGTATATGGTTTCGACGGCTTTTAAGCCCACGAGCGAGCTATTCCTGTTTCCGCCGCGGTTTTTCGTGAACAATCCGACCTTGGTCAATTTTCGCGACTTGCTGCTTATAACCGGAACGACAAGCGTTCCGTTCTCGCGCTTTATTTTCAACAGCCTGCTGGTCAGCTCTTGCATTGTCGGCTTCGGGATATTAATCTCCGCGATGGCTGCTTATCCACTGGCTAAGCACAACATGCCGTTCCGCGGCGCGATCTTTAATATGGTTGTGCTGGCGATCATGTTCTCGCCGATGGTCGTGCAGATCCCGCAATACTTGCTCATTAGCAAGATCGGACTTATTAATACCTATTGGGCGATGATATTGCCGTACTTGGCTGCGCCTATCGGCATGTTCCTGATGACGCAATTCCTGCGCCAAATTCCGGATGCGCTGCTCGAAGCGGCGAGGATCGACGGCGCAAGCGAATGGAAGGTGTTCTGGAGCGTCATCATGCCGATGCTGAAGCCGGCTATCGCTACCTTTGCGTTGTTCAGCTTCATCTCCGCCTGGAACGACCCTTACCCGGCCATGGTATACACGACCGATCAGGATATGAAGTCGCTGCCGCTTGCGATCCAGACGATCAGCGGCGGTTACGGCGTCGTTGCGCGCGTCGGCACGCTGGCAGCAGCCAGTTTGCTGATGATTATCCCGACGATTATCGTCTTTGTCGTAACGCAGCGCATGGTGCTGCAGACGATGGCGCATTCAGGTCTGAAAGAGTAGGGGGACAACCGGGATGAACCATTTGACCAAATTCCGATACGTCATCGGTACGGCGCTGGCCGTAGCGATGCTGCTTACCGCATTGCCGCCGGTTCAATCATTTGCGGCTACGCCATATGACGGGTACACGATCAACAATCTAAGGCAAGACGTTCATTCGATTAACGGTTATGTGTACGAGCGCTCGATAGACGGCTATGAGTTGTCATCAGGGCCGTTCGTTGCGCCGGAAGACGTATTTCTTGGCGATGACGGTACGGTCTACGTCGTTGATACGGGCAACAGCCGTATCGTCCACCTGGATAAGGACAATAACGTCATCAAGATTGTCGGCGATCCGGAAGGCGACGGTATGCTGAATGAACCGAAGGGCGTATTCGTCAAGCCGGACGGCACGATCTTCGTCGCCGATACGAAGAACCAGCGCATCGCTATTTACGACAAAGAAGGCAAGTTCATGAAGGCGTACGGCAAGCCGGACAATCCGCTGCTTGGCGCGACATTCTCGTATTCGCCTTCCAAGCTGCTCGTCGACAAGCGGAACTACATGTTCGTCGTCAGCGACGGCAATACGCAAGGTCTCATTCAGATTGATCCGAACGGGAAGTTCAAAGGCTTCTACGGCGCGAATCATATCGGGTTCAGTTGGAAGCGCTTGATCGATAATTTGATCGCGACGGACGAGCAGAAAGCGAAGCTTGCTGTCGTCAAGCCGCTCGAATTCTCGAACGCGGTCCAGGACGCCGAAGGCTTTATCTATACGTCAACGCTCGGTACGGAAACGAATCAGTTGAAGCGGCTCTCGCCTGTAGGCGTGGATACGCTTAATATCGGAGAGCGCCGTTACGGCGGACGCTTCGACGCAGGTCCGTTCTCGGTGCCTTCGTTCCTCGATATTGCCGTCGACAAGGACGGCGTTATGACGGCGCTCGATCTGCAATCAAGCAAAGTGTATCAATACGACAAGTTAGGCAATCTGCTGTTCGTCTTCGGCGGCCTCGGCAATCAGAACGGCTTGTTCATTACGCCGTCGAGCCTTGACCAGTCGGACGACGGAATCGTATACGTCGTGGACAAAGGGCGCAATCGGATCGATCTGTTCCGCACGACGCCGTTCGCCGATCTCGTGCACGATGCGTCGCGTCTGTTCGTCGACGGTCGCTACAAAGAGGCGGAAGGCATGTGGAATGAAGTGCTGCGCTATAACGTCAACTTCGACCTCGCCTACCTTGCTATTGGGAAGTCGCTCTACAAAGCGGAGAACTACAAGGATGCGATGACGTATTTCGAGCTGGCAAGGTCCCGCGGCGATTACTCGCTCGCATTCAAGGAATACAGGAAAGAGTATATTCGCGAGCACTTCGGGTGGATCTGTCTGATTCTGATCGCGTTATTCGCTCTGCTGCGGTATTTGATTCCGCTCTTATGGAGAAGGCAGACGGCTTTTCTAGCCGTGCGCCGCACCGCTAGAGTCGGGTTGATTAAGGAAGGGGTGCCCCATGATCGCAACGTTTAGATTGATGCGGCAGGTGCTCGTGCACCCGATCGACTTTTTTCATGACATTCAAGAGCCTGGTCGTATCCGGTGGAGAGATGCGATCATCGTCATGGCGATGACGTATATCGCAAGAATGGCTGCCATTCTCGTTACGGGTTACGCGTTCGAGACAAGAGAGCCTTACGAAATTTCATTCCTGCATGAATTCATTTGGATGATCGCGCCGTGGCTGACCTGGACGGTTGCGAACTGGGCGGTCAGCGCCATTCTCGAAGGCGAGGGTAAGTTCAAAGAGGTGTTCGTAGGCAGCGCATTCGCGTTCGTGCCGTATGCGATCTTCATTGTGCCGATTACGCTGATGACCAATTTTATCGCGCTGGACGAAAATTCGATTTATAACTTTTTGATCAACTTCACGATCTATTGGGTCGGCTGGCTGCTGCTGCTTAAGGTTAGGATCATTCACGACTTTGAGATCGTCAAGATGCTGTGGATTACGTTCCTTAGCGTCGTCGGCGTCCTAATCATATGGTTTGTCGGCATATTGATGTTCGGCTTGATGAATCAGCTGATTAATTTTGTGGTAGATCTGTTCAAAGAAATCAACTTCCGGAGGTAGGTGAACGAAATGAGGAAACAACGAAAATGGCTCATCATGGCTGCGCTTCTGCTCGTTGTCAGCATCTTCCCTCACTTCGGGGCCGCTGAAGGCGACATCCGGGTACTGGCGGAGCAGGATGCCGGCGACACAGAGGCAAGCGCGGGCAGCGACGAGAGTGCGGCCGCGGAGGAACAGCCGGCTGAAGAGCCCGTGGAAGAGGATACGCCGGCCGATACGGCATCGGATACGCCTGTGGAAGGCGAAGATACGGGCGAGGTGAAGCTGTACCCCGTATCGGCGGTGAAGGAAATCGCATCGAACGATGCGTATACGATGTATATCGACGAGAAGACGGGCAACATTCGTCTTGTCGACAACAAGACGAAGAAGGAATGGCTCGGTACGCCGCAGTTGCCGCGTACGACGATGCCGAACAACAAGAAGTTCATGGACTCTGCCGCCCATGTGAAGTACACCGAAGGGGTCGATACCGTCCAAACGTACTTGGCGAAAGAGAAGGAGAACAAGCTGTCCATCGAGGCAATCGACGGAGGTGCTCGAATCACCTTTACGTATACGAAGGAAAAGCTTGAGTTCGCCATGGAATACCGGCTGCTTGAGGACGGCTTCGAGGTGACGATTCCCGAGAGCTCGATTAAGGAAACGGGGGTTGCCCGGTTCGTCAGCATCGAGCCGCTGCCGTTCTGGAATGCCGCGGCAAAGACCGACGAAGGGGCGTTGTTCCTGCCGGACGGCTCCGGCGCGCTCATGAATTATAAGGAAACGCACCCGCAATATTTCGCAGGTTACTCCGAGATGATCTACGGTGCCGATCCGGCCTATCTCTCGCGAACGAACGAGAACATCATCGAAGAAATATGGCGGCAAAGCCCAGCGCCTAAGGAGAGTATTGCGTTGCCTGTATTCGGCAATTACCGGAACGGCATCGGCTCGCTCGGCATCGTGACGAAGGGTCAATACGATGCGAAGGTGAATGGGACGCCGTCGGGCATCCGTGCGATCGATTATTACCGCACGTCGACGGAGTTCGTATATCGCTGGGACGATATTATTTTCATAGGCACATCCGGTCAAATTCCGTTTTTCCAAGGGGATTGGATCAAAGGCGACCGCCAAGTGCGCTACATGCTATTGCAAGACGAGAAAGCTGGTTATGTCGGCATGGCGCAGGCGTACGGTGCTTACTTGCAGAACGTGCAGGGCGTGCTGCCGTCAGAGCCAAGCGGTAGCGCAGCTCCATTCAAGGTTAAGCTGATGGGCGGCATTCTGCGCGACGAGGTGCTGGGCGATACCTTCATCTCGATGACGACATTCGATGAAGCGCGCGTGATCATCGATACCTTCGAGCAGAAGGGGATACGCAATCTGGAGCTTACGTTCTCGGGCTGGTCGGAGGACGGTCTGTACGGCGATCAACCCGACCACTTCCCGGTCGAGAAGAAGCTCGGCGGTTCGAAGAATTTGAAGGACCTAGCCGCGTATGCCGCCAACAAAGGCGTGAAGCTGTATCTCGAAGCCAATTATGCCCGTGCTTATTCGGATAGCGACGGCATGAAGAAAAGCAAGGACGCCATTCGCGGCATGGACCGCGAAGCGGCGGAGAGCACCGATTATTTCATCGGAAGCAGATGGAACAATGATAGCCGAATGTTCTATTGGATGAAGCCTGAGCGTGTCATTGCTAGGCATCTGAACAAGGAGTTGGACAGCTATAAGAAGCTTGGCGTCGCCGGCGTACACTTCGATTATTGGGGCGATACGCTTTATTCCGATCTCGATCGCAAGTCGCCGTTGTCGCGGGACAAAACGGCTTCCGCTTGGGTCAACGCTATCGATGCGGCGCGCGAGAAGCTTGGCGGCGCGAAGGTCGATTACGGCTTCGGCTATATGCTTGGCCATATCGACAGCATCGATGGAGCGCCGCTCGATTCCAGCCATTTCATCTACAACGATGAGACCGTTCCTTTCTATCAAATCGCGGTTCGCGGCTTGGTACCTTATACGGCGGGTGCGATGAATCTGCGCGACGATTGGAATAATGAGCTGCTGCGCATGGTRGAATACGGAGCGTTGCCGAGTCTGGAGCTGACTTACGAATCGACCTCCAAGCTGCAACGAACGATGGAGGATCGCTTATGGAGCTCCGAGTACAAGCAATGGATTGATGCGGCGGTTCAGGAGTATGAGGCGCTTGCGCCGATCTACTCAGCCATCTCGGGCCAAGCGATCGTGGACCATGAGAAGCTTGCGAAGGATGTCTATCGCACGACGTACGCGAACGGCACGAAGGTCATTGTCAACTACGGCCAAGCGGCTGTGACCATAGACGGCACAGCGGTACCGGCAGCGGGCTACGCGATGCAGAACGGAGGGGAATGAGCATGGGCAAAAAATTTGGGCTCTCGATGAGAGGCCGTCACATCTTGGAAGGCTACTCGTTCATTTCCATATGGATCATCGGGTTTCTGCTGTTCATGCTGTACCCGCTGGGCGTATCGCTCTACTACTCGTTCAATAACCTAGAGGTGACGCAGCACGGCCTTATTGCAACCTATGCAGGCTTCGAGCATTACCGGGCGGCGTTCGCGACGGATATCGATTTCCGTCCATTTCTGCAGAGCACGGTAACGACGATGCTGACGCAAGTGCCGCTGATCCTTATCTTTTCAATGATGAGCGCGCTGCTGCTTAATCGCCAGTTCCGGGGCAGGATGCTGTTTCGCGGCATCTTCTTCCTGCCGGTCATTATAGCTTCCGGCGCTATCTTGCGAGAGCTGCTGGAGCAAGGCRCGGCGCAGTTGCCGATCTTCTATCAATCGGATCTTTATACGAAGCTGAACGCCTTCATCCCCGAMGATATTCTCGAACCGCTGCTTCTGTATGCGGAATCGCTGACGATGGTCATGTGGGATTCCGGCGTTCAGATATTAATCTTCATCGCGGGTTTGCAGACGATTTCTCCATCGCTCTACGAAGCAGCGAAGTGTGATGGAGCGACGAAGTGGGAAAGCTTCTGGAAAATTACGTTCCYGATGATTATGCCGATGCTGTTCGTCAATACGCTGTACAGCATCGTCAACTCATTCACGAAGCCGGACAATAAGATCATGGACTACATTAACAACATTGCGTTCAAGTCGAACAACTATGCGTACGGTTCGGCGATGGGCTGGATTTATTTCGTAGTCATATCCATTATATTGGCGATAGTCTTCTTTATCTTCCGCAGAAGCTTATCGGCGAGCGAAGGCAGGAGGTAGAGTCGATGTCGATCAATTCAACTAGCGTAACAAGCAAATATACCGATTTGCAGAGTAAGGCGAAGGACGTCTGGAAAGTAACCTGGGTCAAGCGCGGCCGCGGCATTATCGGAACGGTATTTTATTACATGGTCATCTTGAGCTTGGCGTTCGTCTTCATCTATCCGCTGCTCTATATGGTCTCTAAGTCCCTTATGCGGCCGGAGGATGTTGCCGATGCGACGATTCAATGGATTCCTAGACAGTTCAGCTTGCAGAACTACGATATCGCCTTGGAGGCGATCAACTTCTGGCCGGGACTGCTGAACAGCATCATTATTTCGTTCGGGAGCGCGATTCTTCAGGTGCTTAGCTGCTCGCTCATAGGCTATGGCTTTGCCCGGTATAGGTTTCCTGGTCAGGCGCTGTTCCTAGCACTAGTCGTCTTTACCTTCCTGGTGCCGCCGCAGACGTTCGTCGTGCCGTTGTTCAAGCTGTTTCTAGATATGGGCTGGGTCAACACGCATCTGCCGTTCATCGTCCCCGCTATTCTGGGTCATGGGCTAAAAGGCTCGTTGTTCGTCCTTATCTTTATCCAGTTCTACAGCAGGCTTCCGCATGTATTAGAGGAGGCGGCGCGGATCGACGGCGCTGGCGCATTCCGCACCTATTGGACGATCATGTTCCCGCTCGCCAAGCCGGCGATGCTCGTCGTGTTCCTGTTCTCCGTCGTCTGGCATTGGAACGATCTGTTCGAGCCCAACCTGTATTTGCTCGTGCCGGAGTACTTCAATCTGGCGCAAAATATGGCTTTCTTCAACGGCAATGCGAACCTGAATCTGCAGCAAGCTACGACGTCCGTTTCGAGCACAATCGGGCTTGCGCCGACGCTGCAAAATCAGATCATGGCTGGCGTTATGCTTACTATATTGCCRGTTCTGCTGCTGTATATGTTCACGCAGCGTTATTTCGTAGAGAGCGTGGAGCGGGCAGGTATTGCAGGCGAATAGCCGCAAGCAAAAGACGGTCTTCAATAATGGAAGACCGTCCGATAGGAGCATGGGGAGAAATGCGGCTTAAGCTGTATTTCTCCTATTCATTTCTTTCGTAATACAGGCGCATAATGATGTCTTGATTGTAGTTGCCGAATCCGGAACCGAACAAGGTAACGCCGCCCACGTTCTCGGCATCCTCTTCTACCGCGATTTTGAACTTCCATTGTTTCCTTGTCACATCAAGCTGATCGAGCGTTACGTCGGATATTTGCTGCCCGTCGATAAAGGTTCCTTGGTTATTGATTTTCAGGCGCTTAAGCAAGCCGTATTGGTTGACGGCATCCCACCACCAATCGGGAGTGAACTTGCCTCGTTTTGTTCCGCCGAAGTCGCCGGGGCTCGTCCATATTCCGATCTTAACGTCGTTGAAGTAGAAGCTGATGTCAGACGGCCAATTTTCATTGGCATCTGGCGCTTCCGACGAGATCTCGAATGAAATCTCAAGCTCGTTCGGCTTCTCGCTCTTAAGCAGGAAGTTAGCTGCTTTATATTCGATAAAGCCGCTTGTGAACCATAGTATCTTGGCGTTAATCCGTTCGGCATCGAGGAAGAATCGAGGCTCATCGAACATGCCGATTACTTTCGTCGTTGTCGACAGCCCGCATGTAGGCTCTACCTCGAAATCGGTGTAGTGGCCGATGGATATAATCGTCTCATGGTAAGTACGCATGGCGGCGCGGTTCTTGGATGGAAAATCGATTTCAATGCTGTCCGTAATAAGTTTGCACATCTTCTTCGTGCCGCCGCCGCTCGAGATCATCTCGGAGCTGATTATCCCAGCCTTCTCGAGCTTCTTCACATGCATCGTAATGATCGGGCTGCTAAGCTCCAAGGCTTGCGCCAGATCTTTAATGTTCATCTCCTGCTGCGACAATAATTGAATAATACGCAGACGAACATCGCTGGCCAGAGCTTCATAGATCGGCAGGTGCGCAGTCGTAACATCGATCTTCATAATCTTCACTCCACTCTAAGATTGGTGAACAGCGATTTATTAATTTGTTCTCGGATTAACATCAGGCGAAAGTGCTTGGAGAAGCAAATGCTAAAAGGCCCAATGGCACGAAAAATAAATGTCGAATCACCGTTGTTACACTTCTTTTATACTTATATTTTATATGTAAATAGGTAAATTGACAAACACATTTTCTTTGATATTATATAAAATATTAATCAATTAATAAAACTGTGAATAATTAACTGGAATCGGAATTGGAGGAAATAATAGAGTGGAAACGACACAGGGAATTGGAAATACGCAGACGGTTTATCGAAATCCGCTAGTCGAGCAGCGCGCCGATCCATGGGTGCTTAAGCACACGGACGGGTATTACTATTTTACGGGTTCCGTGCCCCAGTACGATCGCATTGAATTAAGAAGAGCGACGACGATTGAAGGGCTCACTGCGGCGCCGGCAACTGATATTTGGCAGAAGCATGACAGCGGTGTGATGAGCAAAAATATTTGGGCACCGGAAATTCATTATATTGCGGGCAAATGGTACATCTACTTCGCTGCCGGAAGAGTCGACGATCCTTTCGCGCACCGGATGTACGTGCTGGAGAATGATGCGGTCAATCCGCTAGAGGGCCAGTGGGTAGAGAAGGGAGCGATTAAGACGGCATGGGACAGCTTCTCGCTTGATGCGACGAGCTTCGAGCATAATGGCGAGCAGTACTTGGTGTGGGCGCAGAAGGATCCGGAAATCGCGGGCAATACGAACTTATATATCGCTGAGATGGACAATCCATGGACGTTGCGGAGCGAACAGGTGCGAATTACGAAGCCGGAATTAGATTGGGAAGTGATCGGCTTCCTCGTCAATGAAGGCGCTGCTGTGTTGAAGCGCAACGGACGGATTTTCTTAACATATTCAGCGAGCGCAACCGACCATAACTATGCAATGGGGATGCTGACTGCCTCTGAAACAAGCAATCTGCTTGACCCGGCTTCCTGGACGAAGTCAGAAATGCCGGTATTCGCAAGCAATCCGGACGCCAGTCAGTACGGTCCGGGGCATAACAGCTTTACCGTTTCGGAGGATGGCATGCAGGATATCTTAATCTATCACGCCCGCAGCTATAAGGAGCTCGACTGCGACCCGCTGTTCGATCCGAACCGCCATGCGCGCGCCAAAGTAATCGAGTGGCGCAGTGACGGAACGCCGGACTTCGGCAAGCCTGAGGCAGATAACGTGTAAGTATGCGCTGACCGTCGAAGGAAGCTAAAGTAAGAAAGACCTACCGCATGAGATGCGGCAGGTCTTTCTTTAGTTGTTAACTCACCTCTAACACACATTTAGTGCACATCCAAGGAATCCTATTAACCTTATTGTACATATTAAACCAATTCCGCTCTTTATAAGAATCTAGATATTCTTATTTGTCCTTGGGATAACGAACTCGACCTCAAAGTAGAAGAATAAGGCTATATGGATTCGTTAGATTGTGATTGGAGCACAGAAGTGATGAATAGAGTTACCTAGATTCGTTAGACAGTTCCGAGTTCCGAGTGTCGAGTGCCGAGTGTTGAGTACGATCTAGATCGCTTGCAGCCCTGCCCGGTTAAGCAGATTCCATGGCCTGTTGTAATGCGGCTGGAAGAAGAAGTCGACGAAGCTCAGCTCATCCATCGTCATCTCGTTCTGGATACATACCGACAGCGTATTGATCGCTTGTGTCAGATCGACCTTCGAGAGGATTTGCGCGCCTAAGATTCTGCCGCCGTCTGCCTCATAAACAACCTTGAGTAATACTTTCTCATGCGTCGGCATGAAAGCTGGACGGTAGTCGTCTTCGATTGTGACACTTTTCACATTCAAGCCCGCAGCAACAGCCGCCGCTTCCGTCATGCCTGTCGATGCAATATTGTTATCGTAGATCTTAATGCCCGACGTTCCTTGCGTCCCCAAGTACCTAACCGTAGGTTTCACCAAATTTCTCACGACGAGCGTTCCCATTCTAACAGCGTTTGTAGCAAGCGGAATGTAAGCGTGCTGTCCAGTCGGATTATAATGAACGGCGCAGCTGTCGCCAGCGGCGAAAATATCAGGTTTGCTTGTGTGCATGAAGCTGTCTACGATAATAGCTCCATTCGGCAGCATATCGACCTGCCCCTTCAATAGCTCGGTGTTCGGACGGAAACCGATGCAGAGTACGACGAGATCGGCTTCATATTCGCCGGCGGTTGTATTCACTTTCGTTACTCGCCCGTCTTCCCCGGTAAACGATGTAACCATTTGGCCGAGCGCAAGCGTAACGCCTATGTCCGCGAATTGCTGCTCAACGACCGTAGTGAACGACTCATCCAAATATTTGAACAATACACGATCCGTATTATCGATTAGCGTTACTTGCTTGCCGAGCTCCTCGAATGCTTCCACGAGCTCGATGCCGATGTAGCCTGCGCCAATGACGGCGATGTGTTTCGCATGTTTCGCTTTCTCGATAATCGTTTGCGAATGATTGTAGTTTTTGCATAAGACGATATTATCAAGATCGATACCTTCCATCTGTGGAATGATAGGCCACGAGCCCGTTGTCATGACAAGCTTATCGAACGTATCGACGAATGCTTCACCGGTAGTGAGGTTGCGAACCTCGATCGTTTTGGCATCCGTATTGATGGCGAGCACATCATGCTTCATATGGGTTGTTACGCCAACTGCTGCGAGCTGGTCCGGCGAAGCGTAGAACAACTGGTTAGCGTCCTTCACGATACCGGCAACATTCAGAGCGATTCCGCACGACAAGAAGGAGATGTTGTCATTTCTTTCATAAACGGTAATAGCAGCCTCCGGATAAAGGCGGGCCATCTCAGTAATAGCAGCAGTTCCGGCATGTGTACATCCAACAACAACAATTTTCATCATCTTCAAACGCCTCCTTGTATGGGTGCAGACTTCCCGATAGGGAAGACTCCTAACATCGTGAATTAATTCACAACCAACTATACAATGTGAAAACATTCACAACCGCTTCTTGCTATTATCATATTCCTTTCGCGACGAAATGACAATGAATAAATTGTGACAAAATTCACAAACATATTTTTCTCCACATCAGAAAGCACTAGTGCTTTACAGTGATAAAGCGTAAGGAGATCATTCTGATTGGCGGGGCGATAAAAACTTCCGCTTAAACGCGGTCGCTCATCCTCGAAGTACTCCGATAGGAGTTTTTCTCATAATAAGTTTTGGCGGCGATGGCGCTTTGGCAGTTGAATTGTATAAAATAAAGATAGGCTGAACCGAATCGTAAAAGAGAAATGGAGGGTCCAATTTGGAATATGCGTTCACGGGTAAGGTTGTGCTAATTACTGGCGCAGGCGGCGGCATTGGACGCGTTGTCGCGCTAGCCTATGCGCAGCAGGGCGCTGTCGTTGTGATTACGGATAAGCTGGAGGACAAGCTTGAAGAAACCGCGAGTCTGCTTCAGGAGAAGGGCTTCGATTCACACCGATACGGGGCCGATATGAGCAAGCCGGAGCAGATTGTTGCCCTGATTGACCAGATCGGCGAGCTGCTTGGAACGATTGATATCGTCATTAATAACGCGGGATTCGGCATTTGGAAGTCGCCTTATGATCTAGAGCTTGATGAATGGGATGATGTTATAAATACGAATCTTCGCGGCACATTCGTATGCGCGAGGGAAGCTGCTAAGCTGATGCGTGCAAGCGGAGGCGGCTCGATTGTCAATATTTCTTCGACTAGGGCGCTGATGTCCGAGCCGAATTCGGAGGCGTATGCCGCTTCCAAAGGAGGTATTCTGTCGCTGACCCATGCGCTGGCCGTATCGCTTGGGCCCGATCGCATTACGGTGAATGCGATATGTCCAGGCTGGATTGAGAACGGCGATTACAGTCAGCTTCGTTCCGAGGACCATACGCAGCACCCAGCTCAGCGTGTTGGTCGGCCTAGCGATATTGCGCGGGCATGCCTCTACTTGACGAACCCTCAGAACGATTTTATAACAGGCACAAGCTTAACCATCGACGGTGGCATGACGCGAAAAATGATCTATGAAGAGTAGCTCATCAAGCTGTCGGCTATCTGAATAGTTTGGCATAGGGGCTGCATGCGGCGAACATAATAGAACATATCGTACTTATGAAGAGTTAGGAGCATACCTTTATGTATAATGAAGCGTTGTCGATATTGGATCATAAGATTAAGGCGATCGAGAGCGATACGGGCATGATTTATTTGGTCGGACCGATTCGACTGCCGGTTCACCTTGGCGAAGGAGAAGCGATCTTCCAGTGGTATTGCTGGCTGAGCTGTGAAGAGAAGCTGGAGGACGAGGAGCAGATCATTAAGAAGCTGTCGTCCGTAAATCTTGCCGAGATGCAGCAATCCAGCGTGCTTGTGTATGGCGACTTCGAGGAAGCGGACGAGGCATGGATTCGGATGCACAGCATCTGCCATACCGGCGATATATTCGGCAGCATGCGCTGCGACTGCGGGTTCCAATTGCATGAGTCGATGCGCAGAATCGTCCAGAAGGGTGCAGGCGCTCTGTTCTACTTGGCTAATCACGAGGGGCGGGGGATCGGCCTGTTCAGCAAAGCAATGGCCTATCTGCTGCAAGAGAAAGGTTATGATACTGTCGATGCGAATCTCAAGCTTGGTTTTGCCGATGATGTACGCAATTACGGTGATGCGATTAAGGTGCTGAAAGCGCTCCGTTCCAAGCCCGTTTCACTTATAACGAATAATCCGCGCAAGCGCGATGCGATGCAGGAAGCAGGCATGGCGGTAACGGAGCTAATTCCGTTATGGGGCGACAGATCCGAATACAACGAGCGCTACCTGGATACAAAGGTTAATCGGTCGGGACATCTAACTACGGTATCGGCTTGTCCGAATGATTAGCAGCGTATAAATTGGACAGGGCTGCCCTGCCAGCAGTAAATCTGCTAGCGGGACAGCCCTTGATTATTGCTTATATTTAACCGGACCTATGCGTGAGTGACAGGTCGTATGGAATCCCCATGTTAACAGCAAACAGCAAATGTACTCTTAGTTGCTTAACTACGCATCCTAAAACAACGAAAGCCCTACCTCTCTTCCGTCCTTGCGGCTCCGATGACCGCGCCAGTGTGAAATAGAAATTAGCACGAAAATTGGTTTGAGAATTAACAGCACAGAAATCAAAATCTGAGGAAAACGTTGAATCCTACTAGGGGATATGCTGAGGGTTAAATATAACACATTCACTACACTATACACAGATATCTAGGGAAAAGCAATATATTTTTCGGAAAATGTAAAAAAAGAATGACATTAGTCATTTTGGACACGATAGGAGGGAAGGGGGAATGTATACATGCCAGATTGGTTAGAGATAGTGCTTCGGACGTTCGCATCAGTCGTTATTTTATTTACGATGACTAAAATATTGGGTAAAAGGCAAATTTCGCAACTGTCGCTGTTCGAGTACATAACAGGCATATCTATTGGTAACATCGCAGCCTATGTTTCACTTGATTTGGATAATCTGTGGTATTTGGGCATCGTTTCGTTAATCGTTTGGGTTAGTGTCTCGGTAGGAATGGAATATATAACGATGAAGAGCAGAGTTATTCGCGATTTTGTTGATGGCAAAGGAACAGTCATCATTCAGGACGGTCAACTCGATAAAAAGCATCTGCATAAGGAGCGACTCACGCTCGATGAACTATTGGAGCAGCTGCGCAAAAAGGATGTATACCGGGTTGCCGATGTCGAGTTTGCAGTCATGGAGCCAAGCGGTGAACTTAATGTATTACTTAAGAAGGAGCATCAGCCGCTTACGGCGGACATGCTCGGCTGGAAGCTTAATAAGGAGAAAGAAGCCAAGACGGTCATTATCGATGGACAGGTGCTAACTGATATGGTTGACGAGAGCGGCTACAGCTTGGAATGGCTGCATCACGAGCTGAAGAAAAAGAAGCTGACGCCGGAAAGTATTTTTCTTGCCCAGATCGACAGCGATGGACAATTGAACATCCAGACTGGCGACGGAAGGTCGAACCGGGAAACTGCCGGCAAGAAGCCGAAGGATCGGATTGATGCCTTGTCCAAACAATTCGAATCAGAGCTTAAGCGCCTTGGCGAGTTAGCACGCAATGAGGGCGACCGCCGCGCCTATCAGTCGGCGCTTGATCGATTCCAGGCGGGATACAGCCCTTCGATGCCTGAGCGGGACCCTAATCCATAGCAAAAAAAATAAGCCTGACGATCCTACTATTATAGTAGAGAAGGATCGTCAGGCTTTTATCGTTTACTCAGTCCATCTGGCTGCCCAAAGCTTCATTTCTTTTAAAATATGCGTTAGATCCTCGCCCTTTGGCGTCAGCGTATATTCTACCGTTACAGGGACAGTCGGAAATACTTTGCGTTCAAGTACACCCTTTTCCTCCAAATGGCGCAGCGTAGTTGTTAACGCTCTCGGACTAACCGACGGGATAAGCCTCTGCAATTCACCGAATCGCCTCGTTCCGCAAAATAACTCCCTCAGTACGAGAAAGGCCCATTTGCCCCCGATTACATCCAATGTTTTCTCAATATTGCATTCGATCTGAACAGGCTCTTTAGGTACATAATTATGTGCGCTCACTAAGCCAGCTCCCTTCCTACCATCAGTTACTATTAGTATAGTATATATACTGTAGTTAATAAAATGAATAAACATTCACTACTTTATTAATCGCTAGAACTGCTATACACTACTAGTGAGACGAGGAAAGATTAGAAGGAGTGAATCCATTTGAATTACAGAAGAGTTGGCAAAAGCGGGCTTAAAGTGAGCGAAATCGGACTCGGCAGCTGGCTTACATACGGTACGGCAACAGCTGAGGAAACCGCGCAGGCTTGCATTCATAAAGCTTATGATCTGGGCATTAATTTCTTCGATACGGCTAACGCCTACAATAACGGGGCTGCGGAAGAAGTGATGGGCAGTGCTTTGAAAGCGTATTCGCGCAGCAGCTATGTGCTTGCGACGAAGCTGTTCTTCCCGATGGGAGCAGGGCCGAATGATAGGGGCTTGTCACGAAAACATATTATGGAGCAATGCGATGCGAGCTTGAAGCGTCTGGGTACCGATTACATCGACCTGTACCAATGTCATCGCTTCGATAATGATACGCCGGTGGAAGAAACGCTACGTGCGCTTGACGATCTAATGGCTCAGGGCAAAATATTGTACGCAGGCGTTAGCGAGTGGACAGCGGGTCAGATTGCAGATGCAGCATCGATCGGCAAAAACTTGAATCTGCGTCCGCTGATCTCGAATCAGCCGATCTACAATATGTTCGAGCGCTATATCGAGAAGGAGAACGTCATTCAGCAATGCGAGTGGGAGGGAATGGGTCAGGTTGTATTCTCACCGCTTGCGCAAGGCGTTCTGACTGGTAAGTACAAGCCGGGACAAGCGATTCCGCAGGACAGCAGGGCGGCTAACGACAAGACGAACGGCGTCATTAACAGCTATTTGCGCGAGGATGTACTCGCTTGCGCGGCTAAGCTGGAGGAGCTGGCTGCAGAGCTTGACGCTACGTTATCGCAATTCGCGCTCGCTTGGGTGCTGCGCCAGTCGAATGTGAGCTCGGCCATTATCGGTTCGAGCCGTCCTTCTCAGATCGAAGAGAATATTAAAGCGATCGATCTGGACTTAACCGATGAGGTGCTTGCGCGTACGGAGGATATATTGTCGGAGATCAGCGGCTTCGCGCCAATGAGATAGGCAAGCTGAATACGAACAAGGCTCTCCAACAAGGCTGCAATAAGCCTGTCTGAGAGCCTTGTTTTATTTTTCGCTTCCATTTAATTGTGCGATTTTTTGTCTTATATATAGGAAGAGATTTTTTTCGAAAAGCTATTGTTCCCCCCTATTGCGTTGTTGACGATGCGGAATGACGATGGGATCGGAGATCGACCTCGGCATGATCGTACCGCCTGCGAAATGATATTTGACCAGGTTGTTGAACTCGTCGAGCGACGGCATAAGCGAGCGTCCGCCCCAGGCGATTTTCGCATATTCATTAAAGTGATTGATGAGCTCCATGTTGGCTGAGATATGGACTTCCTGCACAGCAGGGGCCATCTTCCGTATCTTCAGCGCGATCGTCTGCTTTAGCTCGTCGGACAAGTTATTGTAATCGTTGACGGTGAAATATGAGTTGTACGGACCTGCCAGCCTTCGGCTATTCGTGTAGTTGCTGCCTGTTGCATGATTGTAGACGCCTTCCGTCGTACCCGTATTGTCCTGCTCCACCGTGCCGCCGGAGCTGCGAGTGCCGACAGCCGACCAGTCGAGCATAATACCGACGTAGGCGTTCTTATCTGTAAGGAATACAAGACCCGAGGCTATGCCGTTAAGGCTGGATACTTGATTCGATATTTTGGAGCTGTATTCAAAAAAGGCATTGTCATGCTGATATGGATTGGTCGACATCGTGCCGAATGCTTTGTTCCCAATCATCTTCGGATCACCGGCTTCTCTGCTGCCGTAATCGGAATCGCTGTTCTGCGATAATTGCTCGTAGTTGCAGCCGGTTGCGACAGCCGACAGAACGGCAGCGGACAATAATAAAGCGGCAATTCGTTTCATCATAATAGGACGCCCCCCATTCATACGATATTGGCTTTAGCTTCTGCCGGGAGCCTTTAAATATACGTTTCGGCGCGCATACATAATTGACCATGGGTTTGGTGCACAATGTAGGGTAGGAAGACTGATCCGAGACAGCCTGTTGGCAACGTTCGCAAGAGCTCAAAAACGCCTATATATCGCGTTTTTGACAGCTTTGAGAACAATTTGTGAACTCTCTGTGGAACATTGACAAATAGGTGCTTCAACTTTATATTTAATAAAGTGATTTAAGTTGCAGGAGTTGTAATAACATCTGTGAGAACACGCAGTTAGCCGCTTGCCACGCGAAATTAGGTAGCTGCGAAAACGTCAAAAGTGGGGTTGATTAATGATGAAACGGTGGCAATTTGTAAAACGGCTTGCGCCGCTCATGGCCATGATGGTGCTAGTGTTAGCGGCATGCGGACGGGAAGATTTGTCGACGCTGAATCCCCAGGGACCTGTAGCGGAAGAGCAATTCGGACTGATGAAGCTGGCGATTTCAATCATGCTGATCGTGATTGTAATCGTATTTGCGATTTCTTTGTATGTAATTATTCGTTTCCGCAGACGTAAGGGAGACAACACGATTCCGAAGCAGGTTGAAGGAAACCATAAGCTGGAGATTATCTGGACAGTAATCCCGATCATCATGCTTATTATCCTAGGCGTTCCGACTGTACAATCGGTATTCAACTTGTCTAAGGACTACAGCAAAGACCCAGAGGCTGTTAAGGTAATCGTTACTTCGCACCAATACTGGTGGGAATTCGAATATCCGGAGCTGGGCATTAAGACAGCGCAAGAACTTATTATTCCGACAGGCAAGACGATCGCGATCGAAGCGAAATCGGCAGACGTGCTTCACTCGTTCTGGATTCCTTCGCTTGCAGGCAAGATCGATACGAACCCTGGCGCGAACGTGAACAAAATGTATTTCTCGGCGCCAAAAGAAGGCGTTTACCTCGGCAAGTGCGCCGAGCTGTGCGGACCTTCCCACGGCTTGATGGACTTCAAGGTTAAAGCGGTAGACGAGTCCTCGTTCGACCGTTGGACGGCTGCTATTCAAGAACCGGTAGCTTTGCCAAGCGATCCGGCTATTGCTGAAGCATTCCAAAGCAAGTGTCTTTCTTGCCACGCAGTGGGCGATCTAGGCGGACCGGCCTTCCCTAACTTAACGGGTATCGGCAGCCGCGAGAGCGTCGGAGGTATACTTGTTAATACCGATGATCCGCAATATAGCAATGAGGGTTCCGTATACGATAACCTGTATCGTTGGATCAAAGATCCGAATGCCGTGAAACCGGGCAACCAAATGTCGGGAGCATACGATCTAACGGATCAGGAGCTCGAAGGCATTGCAGATTACTTATCGAAACTAACTCTCGACTACGAACAATAAATCATCGGTGATTGAAGGAGGTACCTACTTTGGCTCATGCTCATGCTCATACGCATGCGGTCAAACGTCACAGCGGTTTAATGGACTGGCTGACAACGGTTGACCACAAAAAAATCGGAATTTTGTATTTGCTCGCGGGAGGATTTTTCTTCCTAGTCGGCGGCTTGGAAGCCTTATTGATTCGGATTCAACTATGGAAGCCGATGAATGACTTCGTAAGCGCTGATACGTTCAATGAATTGCTGACGATGCACGGAACGACGATGATCTTCCTTGCAGCGATGCCGATTCTGTTCGCGCTTATGAACGCGATCGTGCCTTTGCAGATCGGGGCGCGCGACGTTGCATTCCCTTTCTTGAACTCGCTTGGTTTCTGGACATTCTTGTTCGGCGGCGTTCTACTTAACGTAAGCTGGTTTACCGGCGGCGCGCCGGATGCAGGCTGGACAGCCTATGCACCGCTCGCCGGCACGACATACAATGGCGATCATGGCGTCGACTATTATGTTCTAGGCTTACAGGTTGCAGGTATTGGTACATTGATCGGGGGCATTAACTTCCTCGTTACGATTATCAACATGCGTGCGCCAGGCATGACATTCATGCGTATGCCGATGTTTACTTGGACGATCTTCATTACTTCCGCTCTAATCTTGTTCGCATTCCCAGCTCTTACGGTTGGCCTTGCGGCACTGATGTTTGATCGATTGTTCGACGCGAACTTCTTCGACCCATCGGGCGGCGGTAATGCCGTACTATGGGAGCATATTTTCTGGATATTCGGGCATCCTGAGGTTTATATCCTCATCCTGCCGGCCTTCGGCGTTATTTCCGAGGTAATAAGCACATTCTCGCGTAAGCGTTTGTTCGGTTACAGCTCGATGGTATTCGCTACAATCCTGATCGGTTTCTTAGGCTTCATGGTTTGGGCGCATCACATGTTCACGACAGGTCTTGGACCGGTTGCGAATGCGCTGTTCTCCATCGCAACGATGTTGATCGCGGTACCGACAGGTATCAAAATTTTCAACTGGCTGTTCACGATGTGGGGCGGTTCGATTATATTCAACACGGCTAACCTGTTCGCGGTAGGCTTCGTACCTACCTTCGTAATGGGCGGTGTTACCGGCGTCATGCTGGCTGCAGCACCTGCCGACTTCCAATATCATGACTCCTACTTCGTCGTAGCGCATTTCCACTACGTTATCGTCGGCGGTCTGATCTTGGGTATCTTCTCCGGTCTTCACTACTGGTGGCCGAAGATGTTCGGCCGCGCGCTGAACGAAACAATTGGTAAGTTGACGTTCTGGACGTTCTTTATCGGCTTCCACTTGACGTTCTTCGTACAGCATTTCCTTGGTCTTCTTGGTATGCCGCGTCGTATTTGGACGTACCTTGACGGTCTTGGCTTCAATGAAATGAACTTGATTAGTACGATCGGCGCGTTCCTGATGGCTCTAGGTACAATCTTCTTCCTCTTGAACATTGTTACGACAGCGTTCAAACCGAAGAACGCACCTGCTGACCCATGGGGTGACGGACGTACGCTCGAGTGGACGATTCCATCGCCAGCTCCAGAGTACAACTTCGCTCAAACGCCGCTTGTTCGCGGTTACGATGCTTACTGGAAAGAGAAGATGGATGGCCACAAAGGTATGACGCCTGCTGAGCCGCTTGGCCCGATTCACATGCCATCGCCATCGATTCTACCGTTCTTTATGGGACTTGGATTGTTTATTGCAGCACTAGGCTTCATGTATGCACCGGATTGGGGCAACCTGTTCGATGGATTCAAAGCAGGTTATGGCGTTGGTATTATCGGCCTTCTCATCTTGTTCGGATGCATGTTCTTGCGTTCGGTCATCGATGATCACGGCTTCCATATCGAAGAAGAAGAAATCCTCAAAGACAAGGGGGGGAAAGCATGAGCGCACACTCGCATGTAGAGGGGCAATTGCCTCATGAGCCCGAAAAGGCGACCCTCGAGGGACGCAATAAGGTATTAGGCTTCTGGTTATTCCTTGGCGGCGAAACAGTCTTGTTCGGAACGTTGTTCTCAGCGTTCCTCGCTCTTCGCCACCAAGTACTGAGCGGGCCTCCTGCAGAGGAGCTGTTCAAGCTCGGTCTCGTAGCAGCAGCTACGTTGATCTTGCTGACATCCAGCTTGACGAGCGTATTCGCCGTTCAAGCGCTGCATAACAACCAAGTGAAATCTTTGATGACGTGGTTAGCGATTACAGTTGTTCTAGGCGCAGGTTTCCTTGGCCTCGAGATTTACGAGTTCGTTCATTACGTTCATGAAGGTCACGGCTTTACAACGAGCGCATTCAGCTCCTCGTTCTATACGCTCGTCGGCTTCCACGGCGCGCACGTTGCATTCGGTATCATGTGGATTACCCTTCTAATCATTCAATTAGGGAAGAAGGGTCTGAACACAACGACGGCTCCTAAAGTGTATATTGCCAGCATGTACTGGCACTTTATCGACGTCGTATGGGTATTTATCTTCACCGTCGTGTACTTGATGGGAAAGGTGGGCTAATCGATGGCAAGCAATCATTCAGCCACAGAGGAAAGCACCAAACGTCATAAGGTCGAAGGACCGAAGAAACACGTCATCGCCTTTATTTTCTCCCTCGCGCTTACGCTTGTCGCATTCGCGGCAGTAATCGGCGGAGAAATCAACAAAGACTTCATCTACATCATCTTGATGGGAACGGCTTTCTTGCAAGTATTCGTACAGATGGCGTTCTGGATGCATATGAAGGATCGTGGACATACGTTCGCGCTTATCGGAATATTGGGCGGAATATTCATCGTCTTTACTTGCGTCATCATGGCGGAGTATTGGGCTTGGTGGTAAACCGCAGTTGAATTTCATCGGAGGAGGGTCCCAAGGCTTGGGTCCCTCCTCTTTTCTAGAAATATAGGAAAGCATAAGTTTTATTCTTATTCATACGCCTATACTTCTCCCCGAAACGAATGCTACACGCCGTCAGAGGTCGGCGTTAGCCGTTTACGCTTGACATGCAGCTAAAGCTCGAAATAGTAAGTGAAAGAAAGGAGTATCCACGATGCTAGGCTTAGAGTATTTCACATTCGAAGAGTTGTGGACCCCGTTTTTTTTGTTCGGAATGGCTGCGATTGTCATTCTCTATTTCTATCTAATCGGCCCTTGGCGGCTTAAGCATATGCCCGGCGAACCACCGGCAACGGCATTGCAGAAGACGATGTTCGTTACGTCTGCTGTGCTTCTCTACTTGTCACACGGCGGCCCGCTTAGTCTCCTAGGCCATATGATGTTCACGTTCCATATGGTCAATATGTCTATATCCTACTTGATCGTTCCTCCGATGTTCCTGCTGGCTATACCGGCCTTCCTATGGCGTAGAGCGTTCGCTGCTGCCTTCTGGAGCAAGTTCAGCAAGCTGATGCATCCTATTATTACGCTAGTTTTGTTCAATATGTTGTTCTCTATCTATCATGTACCGATGATTCATGACTATGTCATGACGCATTTCACCATTCATCGCCTTTATTATTTGATTCTGTTCATTACTTCATGCATGATGTGGTGGCAGATTACAAGTCCGGTATCGGAATGGAGCCGTCTGACGGATCTGAAAAAGATGGCTTACGTGTTCGCTAACGGCGTATTGCTTACGCCTGCGTGCGCTCTTATTATTTTTGCCAAAAACTCTATGTATGCAATCTACAGCGATCCGAGCGTATGGGTAACGGCTATGGGCTATTGCGTATCCGGCGACCCTAGCAGACTTCTTGATCTGGGCGGCATAGGCGGGGGACCGACGTTCTTCAACCTGATGGACGTTGTTGAGGATCAACAGCTTGGCGGTATCGTTATGAAGCTTGTTCAGGAGCTAATGTACGGTATAATCCTTGCGTATATTTTCAAGCAGTGGTTCAAGAAAGAGCATACCGAGGATGAGATGCCTAATCCAGGCACCGCTTAATGAATAGATAAGGCATGTGCTGAACCAATATTATTATGATTACAATAGGTGGGGTATTAATGGATAAGTTTACGATTGTGCCTTCAATTAGCACTTTCTTTATCGTTCTGAGCGGCATACTTGTCGCGATTGGATGGCGTCTGGCGATTAAGCGCAAGCTGGAGCAGCATCAGAAGGTTATGTTCGCTGCGGCTGTCTCGGCGCTGCTGTTCTTCATTATTTATGTATCGCGTTCGGTGTTCCAGGGGAATACGGAGTGGGGCGGACCGGATGAATTGAAGCCTTATTATCTCGTCTTCTTGCTGTTCCATATCGTGACGGCGACTGTCGGCGGGGTATTCGGCATCACGACACTGACGCTGGGCTACCGCAAGAAGTTCGCGAAGCATCGTAAGTGGGGCAGAGTAACTTCGGTGGTATGGTTCGTAACCTCGATTACGGGCACGGCGGTATATGTATTGCTGTACCTTATGTATCCGGGCGGCCATACGAAGCCGGTTTTTGACGCTATTTTCGGCTAATATAGGTGTAAGTGAATCAGGCATGTCAGGCGGATAATCCGTCTGATGTGCCTTTTTTTATGCTGAAAAAAATAAAAAGGAAGTCATTGACAACTGTGTATATCGTGAGTATACTGTGTATAAAGATATATACAGTATACTTACTGAACACATCGAGGGGAGCCAATAAGGTGAGCAAATGGAAAGGCGCATGGTTTCTTGCCAAGCAAGAGTTAGTGAGGGATCGATGGAGAAGCATTATAATGGTGGCGTTGATCGGATACATCCTTTTGTTCACCCTTCCGGTATTCATTGATTCACTGACTGAGAGTGAAGAGGACTCTATGTCATGGCTCACAGACTTCATTTACTTATCGTTGCTGCCTTGTCTGGGCTTCGTCCTTAATAACACGATGATGAATTATTTCAAGAAGGATACCTACTCGAAAAAGCTCGCATACTTGCGAACATTGCCTATCACGCCGCAGCAGATTGCATTAGGCCGACTTATTCAACTAACAATTGTTTTATTCGCAGCACAGCTCATATATTTCGTAGCGCAATATGTCATCATTCATTTCGCTTCTTCCGTAGTTATCGATTTTGGCGACTTCGCTTTGTATGCATTGTTCTGGTTCGGATATTCGCTTACGATTGCAACCTCTTATGTGTACTGGGAGATGGGGTACAGCGGTAAAATCTATATGGTTGTTTGTACCTTGGTAGCGATTCTCTTCCTAGGTATTGCGATTACGATAACTTGGCTAGGTCAAGGCAATATCGTCATTGGCATATTGGAAGCGATCGAAGAGGGAAAATGGTGGATTGCGCTTATTACCCCAGCAATCTCTGCAATAACGATTCCTCTCGGTTACCGTGTGCTTTCGAATCGAATTGCCAAGCGCAACTATATCGTCTAGATGAATTGAAACTAAGAAGAAGGTGAAGCCATGCGGTTGCCCATACAAATTAACGAGCAAAGCGCCGAGCCGCTCTATCATCAAATAGAAGTACAACTGCGGGCTTTGATCGTAAGCGGACAATTGCAAGAGGGCACGCTGCTGCCATCGATTCGAGAATTGGCACAAACGGTGAAGTGCAGCGTAATAACGGTTAAGCGAGTATACAGTGACTTGGAGACAGAAGGTTTGCTGCGAACGAGGCAAGGAACTGGCACTTATGTAGCCCTTGTTGGCGAGCAGGAGCGCGATCGACACCGGTTATCGGCCGTGACCGAGGCGATGGAGCAAGCGATTATCGCCGGCAAACGAGTTCAATGTACGGTTGAGGAGCTTCAGTCGTTGTTCAAGGAAGCGATGAATAAGCATTTTGATTAGGGCAGGAGGCTATTGCGATGACAGAAGAGTTAGCGGTTAAGATGAAGGGCGTCGTACAGAAACGCTCGAACTTTCATCTAGGACCGATGGATCTTATGATTCCAAAAGGCTATATTACCGCGATTGTCGGACCGAACGGCAGCGGCAAGAGCTCGACCTTCAGACTGCTGCTCGACTTGGTCAAGCCGGACGAAGGCAGCATTGAGCTTCTGGGACAGCAGGTAGGCAATGGCGTGGATATCGAGCTGAACAAGAGGATCGGTTACTTGCCGGAAGAGTCTTGGACGCATGAAGAGAAGATGAAAGCAACCGAGAAGGCGGAATTTCAGCGGTTCTGGTACGACAATTGGGATGTGAACCGTTATCAGGAGCTGCTGAGAGTTCTAGAGGTTGATCCGAATCAAATGCTTGGCAAAATGTCCAAAGGCAGCCGGCGCAAGTTCGAATTCGCTTTGGCCCTTGCACATGGACCGGAGCTTCTGCTCCTCGACGAGCCATCCTCCGGACTTGATCCGCTCGCTTGGAAGACGATGATCGATGTGCTGCACCGGTATATGGATCGCGGCGATCGGACGATACTGATGACTTCGCATATCGTCGAAGAAGTGAAGCGCCTTGCCGATTACATTGTCATCATGTCGCAAGGACATGTGCTCGGCATGTATGAAAAGGATGAGCTGTTCAGCAGCTGGTTCATCTACTTCCTTAGCGGAGATGAGCTAACGGCTGAAGTGGCAGCGAAGATGCCGGGGCAATGCGGTGTCGAGCATGCAGGGGGAACAACCTACCGCATTACGACGAATCAAGCCGGGCAAGCCGAGCAATGGTGTTCCGAGCAAGGACTTACGTTAGTTAGCAGGCAAGCGATGGAGCTGGATGAAATTATGGCCGCTCTATTAATGAAAGATAGATTGAACGCGAGATCCAACTAAATGAGGGGAGCAATAACATGAATCCATTAAAGGTTGAGCAGATCGTCAAGCAGTATGGGGAGAAAACAGCTGTAAACGGCATTAGCTTTGAGGTAAGCGAAGGGGAAATTTACGGGTTGTTAGGCGCCAACGGTGCGGGCAAGACAACGACAATGCGAATGGTATTAGGACTTATTTATCCCGATGAGGGCAATATCTATTATCATGGCAAGCCATATAGCAACGAGCAATTAAAAGGACTTGGATATCTGCCTGAAGAGAGAGGTCTTTATCCAAAGGTTCGCGTAAGCGACCAAATCATATACTTAGCACAATTGCGCGGCATGTCGAAGAAGGATGCAGATGCGAACCTGAAGCGCTGGCTCGATCGGTTCGAAGTGCCGGAGTACTACAACAAGAAGGTTGAAGAGCTGTCTAAGGGCAATCAGCAGAAGATTCAATTCATCGCATCCGTTATCCATAATCCGAAGATCATCATTCTCGACGAAGCTTTCAGCGGACTCGATCCGGTTAACGTGGAGCTTCTGAAGTCGACGGTTAAGGAGCTGCGGGATTCCGGCACAAGCATTCTGTTCTCGACTCACCGTATGGAGCATGTCGAGGAGTTATGCCGCAACATTACGATTCTTCACCGTTCGAACGCCGTTCTGAAGGGCAGCTTGAAGGAAATTAAGAAGCAATTCCCGAAAGAACGCGTCATCCTGAGCACGGAGAGCGAAGTGACGGGACTGGAACAAATTCCAGGTGTAACCGGCGTTACGCGTCATGAGTATGGCTATGAGATTGGTATAACGAATGAAGCGACAGGCGGACTTATTTTGCACCATGCGATCGGTCAAACGACGATTACGCGTTTCGAGATCAAAGAACCGACGTTAAACGAGATTTTCATCAAAACAGTAGGCGGTGACGGCCATGAATAACTTCTGGACAGTAGTTGGCTTTACGATTAAAAACAAATTCAGAGGCAAGGCATTCCTGATCACAACTTTGATTATTGCTGTAATTATATCCATAGTTGTTAATCTTCCGTATATATTCTCGTTATTCGGAGGCGGTAACAAAGTAACGAACATCGGTTATATTCAGTCGTCACAGTCGGAGCTTGCGGCAGGTTCTACTATAGGCGATCAATTGAAGGCTTATTATGAGGCTCAAGAAGACGCGTCAATTAAGTTGATTCCTTTCCAGGACAAAGGAGACGCTGCTGCCAACGAAGCCGAGCTTAAGAAAGCTATCACGGATAAAGACATTAAAGGTTACTTGGAATTCGGTGAAGTTACAGCAGAGAGCGGCTTGCCAAGCATGACCTACAAGTCGGAGAAGCTGATGGAGATGGAGCTTACAAGCTCGCTTCAAAGCACCTTGCAAGCGATTCGTATGGAAGCGGCGCTGCAAAGCGCAGGCCTGACCGACGAGCAGAAAACGCAATTGTTCACGCCGGTAGCTATTGAAACGGTTCAAATCTCTGCAACAGAGGGTGCAGGCAGTATTGGAGAAGGCAAGACACCTGCCGAGCAAGGCATGAATATGGGCTTCGTCTATGTGCTTGTTATCTTGCTCTTCATGACGATTATGATTACAGGTCAATTGATTGCTTCGGAGATAACAGCTGAGAAAAGCTCGCGCGTCATGGAGCTGCTCATTACGAGCGTCGCACCGCTGAAGCAAATGTTCGGTAAAATTCTAGGTATGTTCATTGTAGGGTTGATTCAAGTTTTTGCTTACGTAGCGGTCATCCTTATTAACGTAAGCCTTCCGCATAACAGCAAGACGCTGAAGGATCTGGACATCGACTTCAGCCTGATCGATCCATCGCTCATTGTTTATGCACTGATCTTCTACGTGACCGGATACTTCCTGTTCGCAACGCTGTTCGCGGCGGTCGGCTCGATTGTAAGCCGGACGGAGGATCTTGGCCAGGCGGTGCTGCCGATCACGATGATCTCCCTTGCGGGCTTCTATATCACGATCTTCAGCATCAGCAGCCCGGGCAGCATGCTCGTGAAAGTCACATCGTACATTCCGTTCTTCTCGCCATACGTCATGATGCTTCGCCTTGGCTTGACTGAACCGCCAATGTGGCAAGTGCTCACATCCATCGGCATCCTGCTCGTATCGATCTACGTATCGGTATGGATCTCGGCTAAGATCTACCGTACGGGCGTACTCATGTACGGCAAGCGTCCGAGTTGGAAAGAGATTCGCAAGGCTATGAAGGCTTATAAGATTTAATGGGTGTCGCTTCTTTAAAATAGGAGGAGGCTGAAGTCATGAGTGAAGAGAACAAGAACAATGGCAGTAAGAAGCTCGCTTCGGGAATGGGAATAGGGATAGCGATCGGTATCGCCATTGGCGTGGCGATGGATAATATTGCGATTGGCATTGCCATTGGCGTCGCATTGGGAGCAGCATTCGGTGCTTCGGCCTCCAAACCTCCGAAAAATAAGTGAATGACCAACGTCGCCGACTTCGTCTAAGGTGTTGTGCCTGGCGTTGGCGCGGTTCTTGTCTGCTATGCTTTATACCGTTTTGGACTAGAGCGCAAGCGGGCTAGCGAAAAAACGATAGCGTATTAGTGAAGACGGTCAATCCTGGGGGATTGTCCGTCTTTATTTGTGTTAGAAAGCCGTATGTTTAATAAGTAAACTTTACTAGGAGGAACGAATGAAATATTTCACTAAAGAGTGGTATGAAGAATCGCAAATAAGAAGTTTTTTGATTTTTCGTGAAACGGAGAAGGATTGGGATGACGACATTGCGTGGTATGAATCTGAAGGATTGAACTTCAAAGAAATATGTAAGAACAACTTGGAATATAGCAGAGCAGATTTACTCAAATATCTTCCTGCGTTCTTTCATCCTTATATCCAAGACGGAACGTTAAATTCACAATTTCCTTCCCAAGAACTTAGAAAAATGGCTGACCAATGGCTATTGGAGTATGATGAGAGAGCAAAAACAAAAGGAATTACATATCGGAACTACTATAACTCCATAAAAAAGTCACTCCCCGAAAATGTTGTTCAGTTGTATGAAAAGTCTTTACACGATGCACGAGTAACTTCGATTGAGAAACCTTTGAAGGACAAGTTTATCATGACATTGGATTGTACGGGCGGATATCATTATTTAACGGATATTAGGCTAACCTTTACAGGCGTGCAGCAGGTTCAACCTACTAACTTAAGTGTTGGGAGTGGCTGGCTTTACGATGAAGTTTATCTCACAGAAACAGGTTTTGAACTACATGTGTTAGTAGATGGTCCTTTAATGGAGTTCACAATCACAGCTGAAAACGTTACGATCGAGATCATTTCATAATTCAGTGTTAAGTAGGAGTGTAGTCCACCATCCAATACTAATTGTATGGAAAAGAGTCTAGATAAACAGTATACTAGCTATAATTGTTAGTTGTTGAGGTGAATATCAAATGGACGAAATCGATGAATCAAAACAACTTGTATTACAAATCGGCGGTGCCTTGAAAAAGTACAGAAAAGAAAAAAACATGAACTTAGACGACTTAGCGGAATTAACGGGAGTAAGCAAGCTTACTCTGGGGAATATCGAACGTGGCGAGACAAATCCAACTTTGGCGATTATATGGAAAATTTCAAAAGGCATATCTTTACCGCTATTGGCTTTGTTCAAATCAGAAGATCCTGTTAGTTTGTATCGAGCAGGCGAAGGGCTGCGGTTTTCTAACGATCAAAAAAATTGGATCATTGAACCAGTTTTTAAAAACGCAAGCAGCGATATTGAAATGTGTCGGGCTTACTTAGAGCCGAATAGCTCGTATCACCCTGAAGGTCATCATGTGAATACAACTGAAATTGCGACAGTAATGACTGGTTCCATTGAAATTCAAGTCAATGGAGAGATTTACACATTGAATCAATATGATACGATCAGTTTTCGTGCGGATTGTCCTCACTCTTATACCAATCATACGAATAGTGAAACAGTGCTCCATATAGCCTTAAAGTATGGTTTCTAAAAATCGAAAATTTCACTTATTAAATACAACTCCGAATTCCATGACGGGAATTCAGAGTTGTATTTTTATTTTCAGACGATAAATAGTATGTTATAAAAAACTTCTTGTTAAAAATAGTATAGTATAATATACTTTTGTTGTCCGCGCGGATGTTATCTCATAGTTTTTCAATCAGCAGGAAACAAATGATAAGTATGAACTCAGGAAGGAGAAATGAAGAATGCCGAATAAACAAAATAAAAATGCCATCCCCTCCTCTATAGGTCTGATAATTCTCGGCATTATTGTTATTGCAGCAAATTTACGTGCCCCCTTAACCTCGGTCGGTCCTTTAGTGAGTCACATAAGGGATGACGTTCGTATTTCAAATACATTAGCAGGTTTGATAACAACGGTACCTTTGCTTGCCTTTGCTTTACTATCGCCTCTAGTACCAAAATTAGGACGAAGGTATGGGGTTGAACGTATCATTGTGATTGCCCTAATTTTTTTGACTGTTGGCATTGTAATACGTTCTTTATCTGGTGCAGCTAATCTGTATATTGGGACAGCAATTCTTGGATTCGCAATTGCCGTATGTAATGTATTATTGCCAAGTTTAATCAAAAGGGATTTCCCAAATAAAATTGGCTCCATAACAGGTATTTACTCCATTTCTATGAGTTTATTCGGAGCAATCGCATCGGGAATTAGTGTTCCGCTAGCCGTGAACGCAGGTCTAAAATGGCAGGGAGCATTGGGAATATGGGGTATTCTAAGCTTTGTATCGATTCTCTGTTGGCTACCCCAATTAAGAAATCAAACGAAGAAAACAATCACGACGAGTCAACAGATGGCCAGCAACGACGTGAATGTTTGGCGATCCCCTCTTGCCTGGCAAGTAACCTTGTTTATGGGTATACAGTCCATGGTTTTCTATGTGTTGATCGCTTGGTTGCCTGAAATTTTAAAGCAGCAAGGAATTGACGCAAACCAATCAGGATGGATCCTCTCGATAATGCAGTTAGCTCTGCTTCCTTTTACCTTTATTGTCCCCGTTATTGCTGGGCGCATGTCTAGTCAACGTTTGTTAGTGGTGATCACAATCATTCTGCTTTTGACGGGAATGCTCGGACTTCTATACGGGAGCTCCAATATCATTCTGTTGTGGATTATAATACTCGGAATTGGTGGAGGTTGCGCCTTTAGTTTGTCCATGATGTTTTTCGGTCTACGTACTGAAAATGCGCATCAAGCAGCTGAACTGTCTGGCATGGCGCAATCGATCGGATATCTTCTTGCCGCAATTGGTCCTACCCTTATAGGATTTCTGCATGATACAACAAATAGTTGGAATCTGCCACTTTTCATTCTGCTTGGCGCTACGGTCCTACTCTATTTAGTCGGTATAGGAGCAGCAAGAAACCGTTTTGTAGGTAGCCGAAATAGTTTCGAACTGCCACGGAAAGGACGATAAATATGTTTGACTGTGCATTAACTCCTTTGGGAAATGCAGAGATACAGGAATCCTAACGAGGACTGTAGCCAATAAGACAGCATGGCAGCTCACACATGATGAGCTGCCGTGCTGCCAACTAAAAAGAGGTTAGTAATTTATGTGCTTATGAGGGTTCAGTGTAATTTAGCAACCGGACAGTAAATAGAGGAAAAAGTTATTTTTTAACCACAGGCACCCAAAACTCGCCGTAGAATGTGCCCTCGCCGTTTTCTTTGCGATAGGTGGCATTTGGACCGCCGATGTAAGCATAATCAGTGATTCGGGCTAACACTTCGCCAAAAGCAAGGTAAGTCAACTGATCAAACAAAGTTTCCTTGTCACCATTTCCTGCGACCACGATGTACTCGCTCTCTGGAAACTCGATAATGCGCGTTGCGTCAGCTACTATCTTTCCAGCTTCTACCGCGAAATAATTCCACGGCTTGCCTTGATAAACCTCGTTCACTGACCATTCACGATCATCTTTTGCAGCGTCTTTGAGCTTAGCAAACCGCCCGTCAGCCTTGAGTCTGCCCCAAAACTCGGCTTTTTCCTGTTGCAAAGCTGTCATGTCTTGAAAATTGGACTGGATTGAAAAACCGTATGCGGTCAATGTGAATGATTTTTTGTGTTCAATTGTGTATTCTGCCATGTGAGCTCCTTTCAAATTATCACAAAGATTAGTTTTAGACTTTTTTTGCGCGAAGCCACATTTCACCGTAGAATTCACCGTTTTCAGCTGCTTTGACGAATGTTGAGTTACCGGGACCTACGTATTTGTAGTCTGTAAATTCTTGCAGCATGCCGCCGAAAACTTTGCCTGTGATTTCATCAGCAAGGCTGTTTTTGTCAGAGCCTGTGCCAGGCACAACGAGGTAGTCGCCAGCGAGGAAATCGAGGACGACCGCGTCATCCAAATTGAAATCCCCTATCACGCCGAAACCGCGCCAAGCCTTGCCGTCGATAACATAATTGATTTGATATTCTTGCCCGTCAGCCAGCGCGAGAAGTTCAGCAAGCTTGCCATTTTCAGTGATTTCGGCCTTTTTCGCTGCCGTTTTTGCTGAATTGCCTGCCCAGTCGTTGAAGTCCTCAAATGAAACACCGAAAGCAGTCATTTTGTAGTTTTCTGAGATCGTTTTGATTGAGTAATTAGGCATATTGTTCTCTCCTTTGTGAACTTACTTTTACAAGATCGATTCTATTTGCCGAATGTATCAAAAAATGATACTTTTTTGATACAATAAAAACATGAAGAAAACAGAGCGAGTAAACCTAATCATGCGCTATATCAATAACCGCGCACATTTTACGATTGCCGAGATTCAGCGGGAGTTCAAGATTTCCCGCGCGACGGCGATCCGCGACATTAATGAGATTCAAGCGATGGGTTTTCCACTGACTACCGAACTGGGGCGCGGTGGAGGCTACAATGTCCTACAAAATCAGTATTTACCTGCAGCACGTTTCACGCCAGATGAGCTGAAGGCGATATTTATCAGTTTTATGGCTTCGAAAAATTCACAGCTGCCTTATCTGCAAAATCGCCGCTCAATCACTGAAAAACTTATCGGCATCGCGTCGCAAACTCAGCAAGACGAGCTGATCGAGCTGAATAATATCTTGCTTTTTGAAAATACAAATCCTGCTAATCCGAATCTTTTGGAGCTCGATGATGCAGCGCCTGCGGAGCTAAACCAGTTGATTTCGCTTGCTGTACGAGATAAGCATTTACGCTTGAATTATGAGCCGAGTCTTGGATGGCCACAGTTACTGGACGTTTATTTGCTTCATATTTTTAACTCGAACGCCCAATGGCTAGTCGAAGTTTATGATTTTGATACGGATGAGTTTCGTTATCTGCCTGTTGATTTGCTGCGGGATTCTGCAATTTCTGAGCTTGATATGAAGTACTCCGAGCAAGAGATTTTAAGCAAAAAAAGAATGGGTTCACGTCAGTCCAATCTTGTTGTGAAGCTCGATACGACCGGGATTCAACGCTTTAAACGCATGCACCCGCCGGGGATTATTTTGTCCTTTACCGGAATGTTTCAATCGAGCGGGATATTCAATGTTCAGTTGGATGTGACCGATGTTGAGGCGCTGTCTTATTACGCGGATTGGCTTTTGTTTTTGGGGAAAGGAGTCGTGTTTGAGCGTATTCCTGAAGAGTTGCGCTTGATTTTGGAGGGTCGTTTATCCAATATAAGATTTTCTTGATTTTTAACAGAAGTCATTTAATGCGTCGGGTTAATGCCCAGAATAGAAGAGCCAAAGCACTGACAATTGCACCTAACAAGCACACGCCGTTCCAGCCTGAGTAAGCATAGATACTGGTGGATGCGATTGACCCGGTGGCACTTCCAACGGAATAGAAAATCATGTAACCAGCAGTGAGCCTGCTGCGTGCCTCGGGGATCAATGTAAGGATCATGCTCTGGTTGGTGACATGAACGGCTTGTACTGCAAGGTCAAGAAGGAAAATACCGATGATTAATGCGAGAAGCGAATGTTGAGTATAACTTATTGGCAACCATGATAATAGCAACAGAATTAGTGCCACTCCTGTGGTCCTCTGCCCTAAACCTCGATCGGCAAGACGACCTGCTCGCGCTGCCGCTAATGCCCCAGCAACTCCAGCGAGACCAAACGCTCCAATCGCAGAATGTGAAAGAGAAAGGGGCGGAGCGCTGAGAGGCAACACGAGAGAAGTCCATAATATACTGAAAGCAGTAAAAATCATCAAAGCTAGCACGGCACGAATTTGCAGGATTCGTTCTTGTGCGAACATCGTGAGCAGCGAACGAAGCAACTGTAGGTAGGATAATGATTCTCTTTTGTGCTCATCACGCGGCAGCACCCGATACAATACGCATGCCATGATTAGCGTTAATACCGCAGAGACAAGGTAGACAGAACGCCAACCGGCTAAATCCGTTAATACGCCAGCGAAAGTTCGCGCTATTAGAATACCAATAACGATTCCACTTGTCACCACTCCCACAGTTCTGCCACGTTTGGTTGGAGCAGCCAAGGTTGCAGCGAACGCAACGAGCGTCTGTGTCACTACGGCAAGCAATCCAACCGCAGCTATGCCTATGAATAACACCATGCTGGTGGAGGCGGTGCCAACCACAATCAAAGCCAACACGGATAATAGTATCTGTCCGGTGATCAGCCAACGTCGATTTAACAGATCGCCGAGCGGCACTAGCAATAGCAGTCCGAGTGCGTAACTCGCTTGAGTGATTGTAATTACAATGCCGACGGATGAATGAGTAATACCGAACTCGTTTGAAATTGCGTCCAGCAACGGTTGCGCGTAATAGATGTTGGCGACTGCCAGTCCGCAGGCGATTGCAAATAAGAGTGCCACTTTATGAGATATTAAAGATGCGGGTACTGATTCTGATGCTATAAACGCTTCTTGAGCTGGTTCAACGTGTCTGTCTGTGAAATCCACGGTAATGACATTCGGTTCATCAACAATCTTTCCCAAAGATAACGCCTCCGTTTACGTTTATCGGATTTATAAAATAAAATACTGATTGGTATGAAATGTTTCCTGAAAAATATAACTTTAAAAAAGATAGCTGTCAAGATACTCCTGCGAAGGCTAGACTCAAAAGAGTGAAAACTCTTTATCCTGTCACTATTCGTGGTCTATGGGCTGTAAAAGGTTAATCTTATTGACAGAATACTCTTCACACAATAAAATTATAACATACCGTTCGATATGAAAAGAGGAATTGTTATGGCTCGACAACGCGAATTTGATGAGGAAAAGGCATTGGATGCAGCTATGCAACTATTTTGGGAAAAAGGGTTCGAAGCTACCTCTGTAAGCGATTTGACATCAAGAATGGGCATTCAGCGACCAAGCATATACTCCACCTTTGGAGACAAAAAAGGACTATTTGAAGCTGCGTTGCGCAAATATACGAGTTCCCATGCTGCCTATGTTCGCGCCAATTTTCAAAATAGTACTTCTGTTAAAGAGGCATTCCGTGCCTTCTTTGAAAATATGGTGGCAAAAGAATATGAAGGTGGTCCGAACTGGGGGTGCTTTTGCATCAATTCGATGGTGGAACTTTCGCCCCATGATGAGAAATTTGAAATCCTAACAAGAGAACATCAGATGTATCTTTCGGTAATATTTCAAGAAACGATTGAACGAGGTTTGCGCTCAGGTGAGCTTGATACCGCTATTAACGCAAAGAGTTTAGCACAGACACTAGTCATATCGTTAATAGGAATCACTGTGATTATGAAATCTCGTCCAGAACGATCGTTTGTTGATAACTCTGTAAAGGAAATACTTGCATTATTAAGATAGAATTAAAAAATAAAGTGCCCTTAAGCTATCAACAGAAGATGTAAGCTGCTTTTTGGTGAAGGTTCGTTCTAATTTCGCGACCCTGGGCTGGATGGAATATTCAGATCACTATTCATTCGTCATCCCTGGGACCGGGAATAGTGGGGGATACCCTTAGTAATGATTAATTGGTTAAATCATTACGCTAACGGCACACTTTAGAGTAATGACCAAGGAGCAGAACCGTCTTAATGGTTCTGCTTCTTTATTTTCGTTGAAGCAACTGGTAGGAGAACATCGTACGATACAGAAGTCCGGTACTAGAAAATGATGGTACTATTCCTAAATTATCGCTGTGATACACTTAGTAATAGAGTAAGTAAGGGAAAGAGTCTTTTGGTCTACTCGAGAATTATATTTAATGATTTAAATAGAATAAATTGAGTATAGAATGTGGGGTGATTATGATTAAAAAACTAATTTTATTTATAATAATAATTGTTATAGGCATTATACTTATTGAAGGTATGAGGGTATTGTTAAACCCATTAACTCGGTCAGAAGACACAATAAGAGAAAAATTGTTGACTCAAATTCCATTGGGAACCGATATGAACGAAGCTATCGATTTTGCAAAGAGAAAGAAAGGATGGTCAGATATCAAAATAGATGATGCAAATGGTTATAATAGTGAATTGGGCATAAAGACAACTGTAGGTGAAAAACACTTTTCAGTTCATGCTGGAGATTATCGTAGTCTTTTGAATTTATATTTTTTTGTAGCAGATGTAACAATCTATTTTGGTTTTAACGAAAACTYCGAATTAATTGATATTCGAGTCAGGAAAGATATAGATTCACTTTAAATAAGACGAGAATAGTACGTAATCAGCTACAACCACAGTAAAAAAATATAACAAGGCAATCCTTAAGGACTCCGCGGAAAAAACTGCGGAGTCCTTTTTGCGGCCGTCAATAATGTTGTGCAAACTTGGAACTAAGGTTCATACTTCAGTTACAGCAGCAGATTCAGCAGCCATTTTACCTTTGCAGGAAGCCCTGGGATATGACCTTGTTCAAAGTCTGTTCATACAACAGAGAAAGGGTTAGCAAAAAAATGATAGCGTATTAGTGAAGACGGTCAATTCTGGGGATTGTCCGTCTTTATTTGTATTAGGTTACATGCGTATCGTAATTAGATAGAGAAACCTCCGGGGAGAAGTGCGTTTACTAAGAGCAATTAGCACATTAACGAAATTATTATCTTTTAATTTCTGGATTCGATACGTACTGAACTGCAAGATC
>NZ_JBFRGE010000023.1:0-89632 GCF_052115185.1 Paenibacillus sp. 2TAB19
AAAAAGCTTATATGGTCCATACAACCTATAGGCAACAGCTAAAGTTCAGCAGCAACATCTTTCGTATCCAGTTTTCAGGGCGCAATGCCTCTGAGATCATGGTTGTGTCTTTTCTGAAGTGATTCAGGAAGCATGATCATCGAAAAACCCGTTTGGTGGCGATGGCGGAGGGGAACCACGCGTTCCCATACCGAACACGACCGTTAAGCCCTCCAGCGCCAATGGTACTTGGACCGCAGGGTCCTGGGAGAGTAGGACGTCGCCAAGCACGAGGAACCAACCGCATGTAGATGCGGTTGGTTTTTTGTTGTGCGCAGAAGCGGCGACTTACCTCTCCCAGCCTGGGAGAGTAACTGAACCTTTGATCGATGAAAAGGCGAGGAAGCATGCCCGGCTATAGATGAAGGTTCAGATGCCGACCTCGAAGTAAGCACAAGTAGTCTATTCAGGCGGTGCGGAATGCCCGTCGCCAAGCACGAGGAACCAACCGCATCTACATGCGATTGGTTTTTTGTTGTGCGCAGAAGCGGTGACTTACCTCTCCCAGCCTGGGAGAGTAACTGAACCTTCGATCGATGAAAGGGCGAGGAAGCATGCCCGGCTATAGATGAAGGTTCAGATGCCGACCTCGAAGTAAGCACAAGTAGTCTATTCAGCCGGTGCGGAATGGACGTCGCCAAGCACGAGGAACCAACCGCATCTACATGCGGTTGGTTTTTTGTTGTGCGCAGAAATGGCGACTTACCTCTCCCAGCCTGGGAGAGTAACTGAACCTTCGATCGATGAAAGGGCGAAGAAGCAGGCCCGGCCATAGAGAAAGCTACAGATGCCGACCTTGAAGTATTCTCAAGGAGTCTGTTCAACCGGTGCGGAATAGCCGTCGCGGGGCACGAGAGTTACATTCTTATAAACGCTCCTCTTAACGAATCCTCAGCACTCAATTGTCTGATTCATGAGCCTAGAGCAACGTGTACGAATCTGAATCACGCTAATCGCTCCAAACCCACCGTAAAACAATCCATTTTAGCGAAATAAGCCTATCTGGATTCGTTAGTTGCATGGATTGTGTAATATCGGCCGATTAGCGTTTCCTAAATTCTTAAGCAGAGAACAATGCATTAGTTGGACGGAAGGTTATTCCTTCCTGATTTGCGGGAGGTTGAAAAAAGATCCGTTTTCCAGCTGCTGTACGAATTGCTGCAGCCATTTATAATACTCAAGCGCTTGCTTGAGCTTGTGCAGATCCTGGAGACAGATTTTCCGTTCGTCATCAGGGGTATCAATAGAAAGAATAATGTCGGAAAGGTCGGGAATAACGTCTTCAATGGCGTGACTCATTACGTCGATTTCCCTTTGCAGCTTCATCGTAAAAAAATTGCGGAAAGCGAGGAAAAAGTCCGTTTCGGCTACGTACAAATCTTTACGCTCCTGCTTCTCCTCCAGTTTGGTCACCATTTTCGATTCCATCAATGATCTTACCGCATAGCTCATGTTGCTTTTGCTCATATTCATATGGGTTTTCATATCTTCAAGCGTCATCGGTTTGTCCTCGAAATACATAACGCCATATAACTGTCCAAAGGAATAAGTTGCCCCGTATAAATCCATCGTATCAGCGATCGCGTTAATAACCGTTCTACGCAGCTCGCTCCGTCGCTCGGCCGAACCACTCTCGATACCGTTTTCATTGCCGCTTTCACCATTGCCCTGACTGTTGCCCTCTATCATGCCTTCACCCGCCATTTTCGTATGCATGCTTTCTTCAATTATACTAAAAGCTTTTACTAACCTAAAGCACACATATAGAGCATCACATTTACATTTTATTTAGTTAATGTTTACGCTGCGATAACCATTCTGCTCACTTCTGATTGTACAATATTTTTTGTACGATACAATCGTTTGAACAATAATTTCAATATTTTCCTTAATGTTAAAAATATTTTGAACGGAGGTAAAGGTTATGAATAGGTTGAGATTAGGTCGGGAGCTGCAAGCTTTGCTGTTCACGTTGCCCGCTATGGTGCCCCTCGCCGTGTTCTGGTTGTTCCCGATCGGCTATGTATTCTATTTAAGCTTGACGAGCTGGGACTTCATGAGCGAGGACAAGCCGTTTGTCGGACTGGACAATTATGTGGCGTTGCTGCAAAACCTTGCATTTTACGAGTCTCTCAAAGTGACGCTGCTTTTTGTTCTAGGCAATGTGCTGCCGACGCTGGCTGGCGGACTAGCTCTAGCCGTGCTGCTGAACCGAACGATGCGGCTGGGCGGCGTATATCGGGCGCTTCTGTTCTCTCCCTGGGTTACGCCAACCGTTGCGGTATCGATCGTATGGTCGTGGATTTTCGAGCCGGAGGCGGGACTTGCGAATGCCTTGCTAAGATGGTTCGGAGCGGAAGGCGTAGGCTGGTTAAGAGATCCGGAGTGGGCATTGGTCGGTATTTTGCTCGTCACCGTCTGGAAGGGAATCGGCTGGGCGATGGTCTTTTACTTGGTGGCCCTTCGAAATGTTCCGGGTGACATCCTTGAAGCAGCCAGCATCGATGGGGCGGGAGCAACGCGTAAGTTCTGGCAAATTACGCTTCCGCTGATCTCTCCTACGACGTTCTTCCTGACGGTCGTGCTCGTTATTTCTTCGTTGCAGGCATACGATCAGATCAACATTATGACGCAAGGTGGACCAGCCGGATCGACGCGCACATTGCTGTATTTGTATTACCAGTCAGCGTTCGAAGCGTTCAACATCGGCGAAGCCTCGGCTGTTGCGGTGACGCTGGTTGCAGGGTGCGCGCTGCTGTCGCTTGTTTCATTCACCTTGAGCCGCAAGTCGGTTCATTATTAAAGACGGCCAGGCGGTCTGAATAGGAAGGAATGCGATGAATGACCAAGAGCAACGGAATCAGGCGAGTATTGATGCATGTCATGCTTATTGTTTTGTGCGCGATTATGGCTTTCCCGTTTTACTGGATGGTAACCAGCGGGCTGAAAACCAACGATGAAATTTGGCAGACGCCGCCTGCGCTGTGGCCGGCCGTACCGTTATGGAGCAATTTTGTCGACGCTTGGCAGAGCGCGAATTTCGCCAGGTATATCCTGAACAGCGTGACGGTAGCTTGCGCCATAGCGCTGATCCAAGTCGTCAATTCGGGCATGATGGCGTACGCGCTGACTCATATGCCGTTTCGTTTGAAGGGCTCGTTGACAGCGATCATACTGGTCAGCTATATGGTGCCGACGACTGCCGTGTATTTGCCGGGTTATGTCGTCTTGTCCAAGCTCCATCTGCTGGACAGCTATGCGGGACTTATTTTATCCAACTCGGTTAGCGTGTTTTCGATATTCCTTATTCGGCAAGCTTTCATGCAGGTTTCGCATGAGCTTGTGGAGGCGGGGCGGATCGATGGTGCTTCCCATCTGCGAATTCTATGGACGATAATCGTTCCGCTGACGAGAGCTTCGTTCGCCGTGCTGGTGCTTATTACGTTCATTGAACAATACAACAACTACTTCTGGCCGATGCTCATTACGAAAAATCCGGATTTGCAGCTTGTATCGGCCGGTCTGCGCAGCTTTTTTGTGGAGGGAGGTGCATACGGGCTGAAGTGGCCGCTTATTATGGCTGCCAGCGCCTTCACGATAGCTCCGCTGCTGCTGTTGTTTCTTTTTACGCAAAAAACGATTATGCAAAGCGTCAACTTCACGGCTGGTGTCAACAAAGGGTAGGAGAGAAAAGAGAAATCATATTATAGTTAATGGAGGCCTATTAAAATGAATACGTTAAAAAAAGGGTTGGCTTTTACGCTTATTTCCAGCTTTGCTTTACTTACGGCTTGCGGTTCCAATACGGGAGCGAACTCGCAGGAAGGATCCAATGCGGCGACTAACTCCGCAACAAACGCCGCTCCCGAGCAGACGGCGGTAACCGAACCGGTGAAGATCGAGTTCTGGTATGGTCTCGGCGGTAATCTCGGCGACAATATGAAGAAAATAATCGACAAATTCAACGCATCGCAATCGGAAGTCATCGTTCAAGGCATCGTCCAGGCAGACTATTCCGAAACGGAGCAAAAGCTGCAAGCCGCGATTGCCGCGGACAAAGTTCCGGCAGCCGTACTGTCGTCCAATAACGACTGGGCACGCAAAGGCTATTACGCAGAGCTGGACGAATTAATGGCGACGGCAAAGGATTTGAAACCGGATGACTTTGTGCCTACTTTTATCGAACAAGGACAAGTTGATGGCAAGCAGTATTTCCTTCCGATGTACGGAACGACCCAAGTGATGTATTACCGCAAGGATGCGCTGGAAAAGCAAGGTCTGAAAGCCGAAAACCTGACGACTTGGGAAGCGCTGGCTGATGCCGCGTCCAAAATGACCGTGAAAGAAAACGGAAAAACGACGTTTTACGGCTGGGAGCCGATGTGGGGACGCGACAATATGATGGACGCCGTATTCAGCAAAGGCGGCTCGGTGCTTAGCGAAGACGGCAAAACCGTTCTGATCGATTCGCCGGAATGGGTGGAAACGTGGGAGCTATTCCGCAAATGGATTCATGAGGATCAAATTATGCGCATTCACTCCGGAGGCCAAGGCTGGGAGTATTGGTACAAAACGATCGACGATGTGATGAAAGGCAATGCGGCGGGTTACACCGGTTCCAGCGGCGACCAAGGCGACCTCGATTTCACGCAGCTTGCAGCTATGGAGCAGCCGGGTTGGGATGGCGTTGGCGACGGCAAAGGCAAGCCGGTAGCAAGCGGAATTATGGCGGGCATTCCGGCCAAAGCAAGCAAGGAGCAGCAAGAAGCGGCATTTAAATGGCTGACGTACTTCAGCAACACAGAGAATACGGCGTTCTGGTCGATGAACACGGGTTATATTGCGGTACGTCAATCCGCGCTTGACGACCCGGAGTTCAAAGCTTACAGCGAAGCGAATCCGCAAAGCCGTATCCCGCTCATGCAAGCTTCCCATGCGAGCAAGCCGTTCATTGATCCGACAGGCGGCAAAATTACGGATGCGCTGACGATTGCGGCGGATAAAGTACAGATTAGCAACAAGCCGGCGGCAGAAGCGCTTAAGGAAGCGAAGGAAGTGGCGCAGAAGGCGCTCGATGCGGTATTGAAATAGGCAGAAGCATGCCAGGGCAGCAACAGCAACGGGGAAGAACGGTTAGTTCCTCCCCCGTATGCCGCCAATAGTTACAGTTACAAGAGAGGTGGAAGCAATGGCTACGTTGACCATAGGCGGCGACGTTTATGAAGTGGATGCGATTTTGATGGATAAGGACGGCACGCTGCTCGATTTTGTATCCATGTGGGGCTATTGGAGCGAACAAGTCATGTCTGCGTTTAGTGAAGAGCTGACTAGACGGGGGCTGAAAACTCTTGATGCGGCAGTGATTCCCCTGCTTTGGGGAACGCAGCACGATGACGGCGGGCATATAGTCGAGTACGATCGCAACGGACCGCTGGCGATGGGAACGATGGCCGATTTATACGCCGTGCTTGCTTGGCAAGGTTATATGGCCGGCATGTCCTGGGCGGAAGCAAGAGCGATGGCAATCCGCTGCGGCGAGCACGCGAACGTTGCTTTGTTGAAGGAACGCCCTGCACGACTGTTGCCGGGTGTGCAATCGTTTCTTGACGCCTGCATGCAGCAGGGGTTCAAGTTGGCCGTCGTAACGGCGGATGAAACGGATGCGGCGCTCCGCCATCTGGAGTGGCTTGGCATTCGTCCCTATTTTGAGGCGGTAATCGGAACGGATCAGGTGGAGCGAGGCAAGCCGTTCGGCGATATGGCGGAGCTCGCTTGCTTAAGGCTGGGCGTTACCCCGGCAAGAACGGCCGTTATCGGCGACACGAATGGAGATATGCTGATGGGGCGTTCGGTTGGCGCTAATCTGCGAATTGCGCTTACGGGCGGCCAAGCAGCCTACCCCGATGCTAGTCATATCATTCTAGGCTACCAGGAATTGCAGTTGGGAGGCTAGCGCAATTGAAAGGATTGAACGGGAGCGAGCTGGGCTGGATGTTTCTTGGGCTGGCCATCTTGCTGGAATTAAGCGGCACCTTGTCCTTGAAGATGTCGGAAGGCTTCTCGCGGCTGTGGCCGTCGATACTGATGTTTTTATTTTACGGAATCAGCTTTACCTGCTTGAACTTCGCGCTGCGTTACATGGATATGAGCGTTGCTTACGCTACATGGTCGGGTATCGGCATTGTACTCATTTCGGCGGCTGGCGTATGGTTTTTCCATGAGCGGTTGTCTATAACGTCGATGTTATGGATGTTTGTCATAGTCGTGGGGGTGGTGGGGCTGAACATGAGCTCCAAAGCGCATTCCTGAAGGAGTGCCATGAAGGAGGGCGAGCATAGTCTTGCCTACTAACGGAAGGGGAATGTTTATGAAAAACAGAGCCGATGAGACCGAGAAGCCGGAGATGCTTGCATGCTTTCAGATTCTATCGGATACGCATATCAGATCCGACGACAATCATTTATATAACCGTCATCTTAGGCTGGCGCTGGAGGATATCGCTTCAAGCGAATATGCATCCGAGAGCTGCGGGATCATGCACGCAGGGGATATTACCGATCATGGCTTAATTGAAGAATATGAGGCGCTGCAGCGTATTTTGCGGGATTATGAGAACCGTCTGCCGGCCATCGCATATACGGTTGGCAATCACGACGTCGCGCTGGGCGATTGGGAGTACCGGATGGAAGGTTACGAGACGGTCAGCGGCAGGAGAGATACCTACCACGATCACTGGATCGGCGGTTATCACTTTGTGTTTCTCGGGACGGAGCGAGGGCTGGAGCGGTTTGCGACCTTGTCGGAAACACAGCTTGGCTGGTTGGACGAGAAGCTGGGGGAAGACGCGGCGACGGGCAAGCCGGTATTCGTATTCCTCCATCAGCCTTTGAAGAACACGGTAGCCGGTTCGCTGGAGCATCAAGCCTGGTTCGGCGTGGAAGAGGATGAAGAGCTGCGTTCGGTGCTGCATAAGCATCCGCAAGCGCTGCTGTTCACCGGGCATACCCACTGGCATCTGGAGTCCCCTCATACGATGCATCGCGCCGGCGATCGGGGGCCAGTCATGTTCAATACCGCATCGGTCGCTTACTTGTGGAATGACGACGACGCCTATGTACAGGGAAGCCAAGGCTATTATGTCGAAATCTACGCGGACAAGGTGCGCGTGCGCGGCCGGAACTTCGTGGATGGCAGTTGGCTGACAGCCGCCGATTTTGAAGTGGAATGCTGATAAATAACGAGAGAAGGAGAACCCCGCAAACGGAGTTCTCCTTCTCTAATGATGCAGCAAGTGCTGTTATGGCTTATTAATGGCTTATTGAGCGTTATGTTGTCGAGACGCCAAATAATCGACGGCGCGCAGCGCGACGGTGACGGCCTCTGCACGGGTAGCTGGCTGGGCGGACCCGAAGCGGTTATTTTCCAATCCGAAGATTAGACCGTGTTTGACTGCGGTTGCGATATAAGCTTTGGCGTAGTCTGGAATTAGACCCGCATCAGCGAATGTCAACGTACCGGCATCCTCTAGCGGCAGCTTGAGCGCTCTAACGATCATAACCGCCATCTCCGCTCGGGAGATCTCTTTATTCGGACGGAAGCTGCCGTCCTCGTAACCGCTTATGATACCAGCCGACAGAGCTTGCCCGATAAATGGTTTGGCCCAAGCCGGAATGTTGTCCGCATCGGCGAAGTCGATTGTTTTGCCCGAGTTCTCCAGCTTTAATGCACGGCTAAGAATAGTCGTCCATTCCGAGCGTTTGAGGGAGGCGTTCGGTTTAAAATCGCCATTCGGATAACCGGATACAATGTTGAGCTGCACGGCGCGTTCAATCGCTTTGCTCGCCCAGTGTGAGGCCGTATCGTTGAACACGATTGCAGGAGTGGATGGGTTAGGCTCGGAAGTACCGTTCTCGCCGGTCTCCCGGGTTCCGTTGCCAGGTTCTTCCGTCGTTTCTTCTCCTGTCGATGGGTCATTCGGATTCGGACGGTCAGGAATCGACCCGAAGTTGTCGGAACCCCAATTTTGAACCGGTGTAGCGGAGCGAATCTCGATATCGACATCGTATTCCTCTACATAGTTGATTGCCGGCCAGTTGATGCTTACAGAGCCGCTCAATTTGGACGGAATTTCATCAATTTCGAATTGTACTCTTCGCGTATTGGCGCTAGCATTGCTATCGATGGTAGAGGTTTCGCTTCCTCCGACCATAAACGATGTAATTTCATTGCTTTGCTTTAAATAAATTTGCATGTATTTAATGCCGTTTTGAACCAACAACCGGCCTGGATGCGCGACATAGTCGTTCATAACCGATGTTTGAGAAGTGCCTGCTTTTAGAATAACGAAGTTCAAGCTGTATTTTCCGTCGGCCAGACTATTAGGATTCGTTCCCGGATTTGTTCCAGGATTCGTGGCCGGATCCGTGCCAGGGTTCGTTTCCGGATCCGTACCAGGATCTGTACCAGGGTCTGTACCTTCTCCTGTGCCGTTATCGACCAACGTCATGTTTTCCGGATCCAAGCTTAAGTAGACGTTATGCCATGCGGAATAAACAGGTGACGTCATTTCAATGTTAACCAGTACCGTTTGAGTGGTGTAAATATCGTCGATGTTTACAGTAACCGTGCTGGAATGGGTAGTCGAATCTTCAATAGGAGCTACGGCAGCGCGATCATAACGAACGAGGTCGGCAGGATCAATCGTCGTGTTGGCGCCGTTTCTTGTAATGGTCGCTTTCGTCTCTCCGGGCTTTAGAATGCCGATATACGCGAACAAGTTGGAGTCTTTCATTTCATGGGAGAAAGAAGCCTCGCCATTACTGATCGTCAAGCGGCCGCTATCCGGCACGGCATAACCATATACCGAAGAGGTAACATTAGAGCCGTCATCCTTCAAATATATGTACGGAACGCTGTATGTGCCGTCAGGAGGAGGAAGCTCTGAAATGTCCAGCTCCAGGTATACATTGTGCCACGCGGAATAAGCAGGCGAGGTCATCGTAATATTCAAAAGTACCGTTTGCGTTTCATAAATATCATTGATAGTTAAGGTTGTTGTAATGGAATTGGTAGTCGAATCTTCAATAGGAGCAGTTGTTGCTGCTACATAGCGAACAAGATCGTCTGTATTGATTGTTGTATTAGCGCCGTTTCTTGTAATGGTCGCCTTCGTCTCGCCGGGCTTTAAAATACCGATATACGTAAACAGCTCGGAGCTTTTCATTTCATGGGAAAAAGTCGCTTTACCGTTGGAGATCGTTAATTTACCTGTGTTTGCAACGGCATAGTTATTAATCGAGGAGGTCGAGCCCGAGCCGTCATCCTTTAAGTATTGATAGGGAATTTCGTATACGCCGTCTGCCGGCAGAGCCGGAGCGGATTGTTGAGCCGAGGCAGCCGCCGGTAAAATCGTAAGCAGCAGAGCCAGCGCCAAAAAAAGTGCTGTGAACGAGCGAAGCTTATTGCGCATTTGGTGTAACACTCCTTAGGATGATTTTTTAAGAAAGCAATGAAATAAAGGTGATGCATGTATCGGCCAATGCTATCTACTTGGCAACAAAACCGATTAACGTGATAAATGGTTCCCTCCCGCTACGAAGTTGTATTTCAAAAGGCCGCAAGGAGACGGCACTGTGTAGATGAACGACTACCAAAGATAATGAGAATCATTATCGTCAGAACAGCAAGTTTGATTCTACTACTGGAGTATGAACGGAGCATGAATTTTAAATTACAAATTGAAGCAGCCCAATACGTTTAAACGTCTTGGGCTGCTTCTTACTTGCGTATTAGTCTAAGTAATCAAGCAGGCGGATAATAAGCGCCAGAGCTTCCGCGCGGGTTGCTGCGGCATTCGGATCGAATCGGTTGCCGTCTTTGCCTTTAATTAATCCCGCTCCAACTGCAGCGGATACTTCTTGTTGTGCCCAAGCTGGAACGTCATCACCGTCAACGAAGGATAGAGTGGCGCTCGGATCCAGTTTAAGCCCCGCAGCGCGAGAAATAATGACTGCAAGCTGTGCTCGCGTCAACTGACCTTTTGCACGGAACGTCGAATCCTCGAAACCGGCGATTAAACCTGCGGTTATGACACGCGCTACATGGGTTTTAGCCCAGTTCGGAATGCTGTCGAGGTCTTTCAGTGCGCCTTCTTCACCCTCGCCTTCGAGGCCTAACGCTTTGCTGATCATAACGGCGAACTCGCCGCGCGTCACGATGTTGTTCGGACGGAAGCTGCCATCCGAGAAGCCGCTGACGATGCCTAGCTTGACTGCACGTTCGATAACGTCTTTCGCCCAGTGATTTGCGGTATCGGAGAATTGAATGTTCGGACCTTCATTGCTTTCTGGGTTTGTTTCTTCTTGCCTGTTCTCGCCATTCGGGTTAGTGACTTCGCCTTCTTCACCCTCTTGGCCTTCCGTTTCTTCGTCCGGGTTAGGCAGGGCTGGCGGGCCGACCGAGCCGCCTCCAATGACACCGGAGTTGCCGGCATATGTGGCCTGGGCTTCATCGAATTTGAAATGAATATCGTATTCATGGTGGTAGTTCAAAGCGCTCCAATCGATTTTCACCCACGCGCTTAGTTTGGAAGCCAAGTTTGACAAGTTGAAGGTTACCACGCGTGTGTTGTTCGCGGCGTCTCTCGACGTTACGGAGCCGCTGCTGCCACCTATCTTAAGTCCGGTAATTTCGGCGCTCTGTACGACAGTAAAGGATACGGTCTTGTTTCCTCCAGTCACTTTAACAAGAGCGGGGCTGACAAAATAATCGTTAGCTACCGATAGTGATTCCGTTCCATACTTCAGGACGGTAAAAGGAATGTAATAGTTTCCGTTCGCAGGATATTGCGGATCCGTGCCGTTACCCGGAGTGCCCGGTCCAGGATCAGTTCCCGGCTCCGTACCGGTCAAATTAACAGAAGCTTCAAAAGCGGCAATCGCCATACGTAACACAATTAACGCGGCATCTGTTTGGATCTGGGTTCCATTGAGCTGTGTGGCAGCTCCACCCGCCGTATCAATGGCGGTTTTGAATGCGGAAATCGCCGAGGCAGGATATTCACCGATTGCAGTTCCCGCTTTGGCTCCGCGCCATGTCGACATGGCTTCAAGGAACTCCGAGGATAACAAGGAGTTGTTCACCCCGTTAAAGTTCAAGCGAACTTCATGCGTTCGATCATAATTGGCTACCGGAATGGAAACATGCAGCTTGACGTTCTGCAGCTGGCTTATATCGATGCCATGGAGCAGCACAATACGATAATCTTCCGCAGCGTTTTCGTACAGAACGTCGGCATCGACATACTCGCCTTCGCTTTGCTTGAACTGGAACTCCGTTACTTGCGAGCTGTTCAAAATTTTAATCGTCGCATCATAAGTAGTACCGCTAATTTGGGTAACGCGGGCAGGCTTCTCGAAGTAGCTATCCGCGCTGGAGAAGGCCGCATCCGTCGCATGAGCGATCGTGTAGCTCAAGGTTGAACGTTCTAAGGACAGGAACGTAGTCACGACTTCAGACAGCGCAGCCGAAGCAGCGCTAATGTCCAACCGTGTAGCGGACAATTGAGAGCCCGTAACAATGGCGGTATCGATAGTGGCTTGCAGCGTCGCCAAAGCGTCAATGTCGTACTGACCGCTTAATTCGCCGTTCAAGGCGCGATCATGCAGCTCCTGCGCATCCGCGATTTCGCCGTTTAGATTATCAAGCAATGTGCCGTTCAGGCTTAGATAGACGGATTCAGTGACACTAGGCTCATCGGCAGTTGAATAGTTCATTAAGACGATGCCGCTTATGGATTGATTATTAAAAGTCGTATGTCTTTGCTGTAATTGGGCGGAGTATTGACCAGTTCCCGCATCTAAGCCAGTAGACGCCACTGTAACAGGCAGATCCATCACAAATGTGGGAGTGCCGTCCGTGCTCGGCCTGTAGTAGGAAATAGACGTAATTGGAATATTGTCATTGATGATAATATTGGCATGCTCGCGAGGCGTGCTGCGTTTTAGAATAGTCGCGGTTGAACCAAAGAGAGAACTTTTCGTGGATACAACAGCATCCGAATCAAGGGAGTCAAGTACGATGAGACGGGCATCTGTCGCTATTATTCTGGCGTTATTAATGGCGGTCGTCGCCGTACTAAGCGAAGTTACGCTTGCATTGACTTGATCTTGTGTCGCTAAAGCATTGTCATATACAGCCTTCGCATTCGTAATCGGAGTACCCATAGTTGTAGACGTCAGCCCGGCAATCGAACCCTCGACATATACCCCGGCATTTGTAACGTATGACAGATTAGCAGCGAAAGCTTCTGCTTCTTGAATCGCGGTCAGCAACAATGATTTGTTAACCGTAACACGTTGTTGCCTGAACACATTCAACGCCTGGACTAGCGCATTGTAAGCGGTGACGATTTCTTCGTCGGTCGCCGCCATGTCACTCTCGACCTCGATAGCATCGCTGATAGCATAATTCAAGGAAGTCCTTGCTCCCGGTTTGTATGCCCCATGCCATGCGCCGTCTTGGGTACTGTTATATAAGGATTGGGCTAAAGTGATTTGCCAGGAAAGATCATCAAGGCTTACGTCTGGCTCTTCGGTCACTGGAGGCTCTTCGACGGATACAAACGGAAGATTGCTTGTATCAATTACGACTTGAGCCAAATACCAATGATCGTAGACAAAAGGTTGACCTTGAACATAAAGATCTTTCACCACAATGTGCATCAGCACATCTTGCTTGACTTGCACATCGTCAATTGGAAATTCTACTGTGCCATAATAGCCTTCAACTAACGTATTCTCGTTTAGCGGTCCGCGAGGGACAGTGCCTTCCGAGACATCAACCTCTGCTGCCTGATTGAATTGGGATACGGCATCCGCGTTCGCAGAGGGCGTACCGCCTGGCTTCAAGCTGCCCCAATACTCGTACCAGTCGTAGTTAATAAAATCAATTTGCAGTTTGTAGACGCCGTCCTCAGCAATCAGTTTACCTTTTGTTGATTTGAGATGTCCTTCGGCATACGATTCCTTGTCGCTATTGTTCTGTAAAATACGGAAATCGACCTCGTATTCGCCGTCTCGAACCTTAGTAGCTGGAGCAGGTTCGGCTGCTGCCGCCGAAATAGGAAAGGCAGACAAGAGAAGCATGCTCGCAATCAGAATAGACAAGTAACGTTTCAATGACTTCTTATAAAACATGATGATTACTCTCTCCTTTGCAAAATAAATATAGAAAGCCGCATACCGCCTTCGTTACACAAGCGACAGGCAGATCAGCGGTTGAGCCGACCTGCCTGTTGCTTGTGCAGCGAAAGCAAAAAAAAGCAGGCTGCGCCGCATGATGACGGCGCAAGCCGTTTAAATCTTGTTTCAACTGTTGCTTACAGCCATTCAATCTCGATATCGTGTGTAGCGTTATACAGTCCGAATACCGAAACTGAGATTTTTGCTTTGGCATTCACGCTGAAATCATCAATAGGGAACGTGTAGTAGATAACGTCGCCCGATGTCGAACCAGTGAAAGGAGTATAGCTGGAACCTCCGTCATAGGAGATGCTTAGTCCGTTGATGCTGTACAACAACGAAGTTGTGAATCCGAGTGTTACCGTTTCGCCGTCGCTGGCGATCGAAGCAGGTTTAACGGCATAACCGTCGGCTGTTGAAGTTTCAGTCGGATTAGCGGCTTTGACGAGTCGGAAGTTTTGATCGGTCGCAGCGGAAGCAGAACCAACAATCAGGACAAGGGACATTACAAGAGCTAGAAGCAGAGTAGGCAAGCCTTTTTTCAAAGTGAATTTCATTGATATCAGTCTCCTTTGATTTGAAATAAGTATTTTACTAAAACAATGATGCGTTAACGGCAACGATAGTTTGGTACTGCCCACTCATTGATGGGCTTGAATTTCCCCTCGACAAGCAGAATCATGCAGATGGCGAAGCTATAGAGATACTAAGATGCCAAGATAATGATAATCATTATCGCTAATGATGCAAAAAAAATTCTGTTCCCTAAGTACGGACGCACCGGTATACGTGCCGTTCTTCTCTCTCAGAAAGCGTCCGGCGTGTACATCGCCTTAGACAAACTAAATTTTACAGCCCGTTTATGAACGGAGCGTGAACATTAAATTACAATTTCCACCACGACAGGAGGGAGGTTACAGGGAACATCTTACAGTTGGTAAAACTGTAATCTGGAATTCATGCTCCGTTCACAATGCGCAAGTAAAATCCTCGTGAAGCCATTAATGATAATCTCTCTCAATGTCGGGGGAAATCGGAGGGTCATGCATTTTGAAGTCGGCAACAACAGAAAAGAATACAACACTAAGGCATGCGATGAAATGGAAGTTGCTGATGATCGGAGCAGCGGCTGCGCTAACCATTCTGTCGGGCTGCAGCGCAGGTGCAAAGAACGGGAGCGATTCGATAGGCAAGATCATGCTGACGGACTTCGCAGATAGGAAAGTATCATTCACGGAAGCTCCTAGCCGCATCGTCTCACTTGGCAATGGGGAAGTCGATATTGTATATGCGCTCGGCGGCGTTGTAGTGGGCAGACCTGAGGATAACGATGGTCTCCTGAATGAGCAGGTCAAGGATGTGCCGATTGTCGGATCCGTCCATACGGTCGATCTGGAGAAGATCGCATCGCTGGGGCCCGATGTCGTATTAGGCAATTATCCTATTAATAACAACGATGTTCCTCTAATAGAGGGAATGGGATCTAAGATCGTTCTGACGGAAGCGAATTCGATTGAGGATATTAAGAAGCAAATCGAGCTGTTCGGTAAACTGCTAGAACGCGAAACGAAGGCGAAGGAGCTTCTAGCTAAGCTGGAGGATGAACTCGGAAGTCTGAAGAGCGTGCAGCACGAAGACGGCAGACGCGTGCTGATGGTATACGGAGCGCCTGGCACTTACCTCGCAGCGCTGCCGAGTTCGCTCGCTGGTAACTTGCTGGAGACAGCAGGCGGTAAGAATATGGCGGCTGAGTTCCCTCGTCTGCAAAACTATCCGCATTATGCGCAGTTGAATACGGAACGCGTAGTTGAAGCGAATCCAGACGTCATCATGATCATGACGCATGGCAATTCGGAGGAAGTTCAGGAAGGGTTTGTCCGCGAGATGGAAGGCAATCCGGCTTGGAACTCGCTGTCCGCCGTTCGCGAGGGTCGCATTCATGTGCTCCCGGCAGAGCTGTTCGGCACGAATCCGGGTACCCGCGTAGCGGAAGCGGTTAAGCTGCTGACGGAGTTGTTGGAGCCATGAGCATGAAGGAGCGAAGAAATCGAAGACGGTGGCTTGGCATCGCGTCCGGACCGCTGCTCATCGTCTCGGCCATATATGGAATAGGCAACGGTTCGGTGTCGATCTCGATAGCGGACATATGGCAAACGCTGTTCGGCGCAGGCGACACTGCGCACGAAGCGATTATTTGGAACCTGCGTTTGCCGCGGGTGCTAATCGGGCTGCTGGTAGGCGCATGCTTAGCCGCCTCGGGAGCGTTGCTTCAAGGAGTTATGCGCAATCCGCTTGCAGATCCTGGCATCGTCGGCGTGTCCGCAGGCGGCGGCGTGGCGGCGGTGATCGCACTGGTGCTTTTCCCGCAATTCGCTTACCTGCTGCCAGGGTTTGCCTTCGCAGGAGCGCTGCTCTCGTCCTTAATCATTTATTTGCTGGCGTGGGACGGCAGCAGCTCTCCGGTGAAGATCGTACTGGCGGGCATTGCTGTGAACGCGTTGCTAGGCGGTGTAATGAACGGCATCATGGTGCTGAACAGTGACCGGATTCAGAGTGTAATTCCATGGCTGGCAGGAGGCTTGAGCGGCAGAAGCTGGCCTCATCTGCAATTCATGCTGCCGTATGCCGCAATCGGGCTGCTTCTTGTTCCATTCGCAGCGAAGACGACGAACTTGCTCATGCTGGGCGATCAGTCCGCTTCGTCACTCGGACAGCATGTAGAGCGTCAGCGCTTCCTAATTGTCGTGCTTGCTTCGTTATTAGCAGGTGCGGCAGTCAGCGTTGCAGGGCTGGTCGGATTTGTCGGGTTAATCGTACCTCATGCTGTACGCCTTCTGATCGGAGACGACTACCGATATTTGTTACCGTATTCGATCGTCGGCGGAGCCTCTCTTATGGTTATAGCCGATACAGCGGCGAGAAGCTGGTTTGATCCGATTGAACTGCCGGCAGGCATCTTGCTCGCATGCATTGGAGCACCATTTTTCCTAATGCTGCTGAAGAAGAGGAGGCTGATCCGCTAGATGTCGCTAGAGATAAGGGATTTAATCTACAAGCAAGAACGATTCGAGCTTCATTCGATTACCGAGACGATACCGAAAGGGAAAATAACGGCGATCGTGGGGCGCAACGGCTCCGGCAAGTCGACACTGCTTCGTCTTCTCGCTAGAACGATCAAGCCTAACGGGGGAGACATTCAGTACGGCGGGCGTCAAGGCGACGAATATTCTAGGAAAGCATTCGCTAGAATGGTTGCCGTGCTCGCTCAGGAGAAAAGCCAATTGCCGGACTTGACGGTACGGGAGCTTGTCGCTATGGGCCGCGCGCCGCGCCAGTCGGCATTTCGCAGCCGCTTGTCGCAGGAAGACGAGACTGCAGTAACCTGGGCGCTCACGACTGTCGGTATCAGCCACAACGAGGACCGAATGTTCCATACGCTATCCGGCGGCGAGCAGCAGAAAGCTAGAATCGCGATGGCTCTTGCCCAAGAGGCGGACATCCTGCTGCTCGACGAGCCGACGACGTATTTGGATATGTCGCATCAGCTTGAGCTGATGGAGATGCTGCGGGCTTTGAACCGCAAGCTGGGGCTGACGATCGTGATGGTGCTGCATGATTTGCAGCAAGCGGCGGCTTACGGCGATTATTTGATCGCGATGGAGGACGGCAGCGTAGCGGCAAGCGGGCCGCCAAAGTCAGTGATTGATGCTCGTTTTATGTTAAGTGTGTTCGGAATAAGAGCCAAGGTGGACCTGCAAGGCACTTATCCTATTATTATGCCAATACCACAATCCGGGGAGGAAACGACAATGGTTATTGTAACGAATGTTTCGCAAATTACGAAGGGTAATGGAGTCAAGCTGATCGAGCGGTTTAACCGCATAGGCAAGGTAGAAGGGATGAAAGGATTTTTGGGTCTCGAAGTCATGCTGACTGAGAACACGAAAGAATACGACGAAGTAACGGTCAGCACGCGATGGGAGAGCAAAGCAGACTTCCAAGCGTGGACGCGGAGCGAAGCTTTCCGCGAATCGCATTCCCACCGCGAGACGCCGGAATATATCATCAACAACAAAATTGCTTTCTACGATGTAAAAATCGTTCGAAATCCGCTTCCGGAGGCAGAAGCAGAGGCGGAAGTTCAAAGCGTATAACAGGACTGTGAACGGGCTTACAGGAGTCAGTCGATTGCGGCTCCTGAGGCCCTTTTATATGGAATACAGTTAGCAATAAAGGTTCAGCCACCTTTCAAGCAGGACTGATTTACAAATTAGTATTGACACAGAAAAGAAAATCTTGGTAGGATATTAATTGATAATAATTATCATTATCATGGAATTGAGCTGTATGAACAGGAAAGGACGGGGAATGAAATGCATGCAAGAACGAAGATAAGCGGCCTACTCGCCGCATTATGGATAGTGTTGCTCTTATTGCCGGCGAACCTATATGCGGCAGGGGAGATCGCAGATGGAACCTATACAGCAGATTATCTCATTTTACAGGCGGAGAATGATTCGGTGTCCATGGCGAATGACTATTGGGAGAAGCCTGCAAAGGTGACGATCAAGGATGGCAAAGCGACGGTTCGCGTGACGATCAATCACAGCTTCTGGGTGACTGAATTCAAAGTACCGGGAAGCGGCGGAGGATATGTGGATACGAAGCTGATCAGCTCGAACAAAAAAGCGAATACGCGGTTGGTTGAGTTCACCGCTGATATTACAAAGCCGATTGTGTCCAAAATTCACGTGACAGTTGAAGATATCGATTACGACCATGATTATACGATTCGTTTCGTGTTCGATCAGGAGAGCTTTAAGCTTGTCAAAGGCGCTGAACCTGCGGCAACGCCGAAACCAACAGCGAAACCAACAGCGAAACCAACAGCGAAACCGACGACGGCACCGGCTAGCACATCGACGGAGAAGCCTGCGGTGACCGGAGAGTCGGCAGCAGAGAAGCCGGAGCAAACCAGCAAGCCTGAGAGTACAACTAAAGCTTCTGACCAATCAACAACGATGCCGTCGGAGGCTGCCAAACCAAGCAAGACAGAAGGAACAGCGCCGTCCGAGGCGGCTGAGACAACTGCTAATGAGGCGGCTGTCGAGGCAGAGACTTCTCCTGCCGAGGAGCAAGTCCAAGCGGATAAAGGCGAAGGCGGAGCTGGCATTGAGGTCGAGAATACGACTGACGAAGCGGGAGAAACAGAGTCGTCCGATGACGGTGAAGCACAGTTGACCAATGCATCCGCAGAAGAAGGCGAAGCGGTGCAAGCGCTTGCCGCCGGCGACGCGGCCGATGCGTCTGAAGCGGATAGCGGCAGCAAGAGCTTCAAATGGTGGACGCCGCTTGGAGCAGTACTTATTTTGATTGTAGGTGCGATTTATATTTGGAGAAGAAAGTTTCATTGAATTAGCAATCGGGAAATGGCCAAAGAGGCTCAGGAGGATTGGATCAATGGTAATACGAGTAGGTAAGCTGGCGGCTCTAATCGCCCTCTGCTTGCTGGCATTGACGGGATGCGGTGTTACGCCCGCTCCCGCGAACGGGAATTCGGCTCCATCGCCTGCCGTAACGGAGAACGTAACCGACGATGGAGGGAAGGAGCCGAAGGAGACGGCAGTATCGGAAGAGCATCGGATTGTCTCCACGACAGTCGCAATCACGCAAATCATGGATTTGCTTGAGATCGATCTCGTCGGCGTTCCCAAGAGCGTGAAGACGTTGCCGGAACGATATGATGAAGTGACTAAGGTTGGCAATCCCATGAGTCCGGACATGGAGATCGTGAAGTCGTTGAAGCCGACCGAGGTGTTGTCGGTGACGACGCTGCAATACGATCTGGAGCCGGTGTTCGAGAATGCGAATATCGATGCGACTTTCCTAGACTTGACCAGTCTGGAACGCATGCAGGCAGAGATATTGAAGCTGGGCGAGAAATACGGCAAGCAGGAGAAAGCAGCAGCCGTTGTGAGCGATTATAATTCGACGCTGGAGCAGATTCGTAAGGCAACGGAAGGGAAAGAAAAGCCGTCGGTGCTAATCTTGCTAGGGGTACCAGGAAGTTATTTGGTTGCGACGGAGCATTCCTATATCGGGGATTTGGTTCAATTACTAGGCGGAGTCAATATCGCACAAGGCGAGAAGGTCGAATTTCTAGCATCGAATACGGAGCACCTGCAACAGGCGAATCCGGACGTTATTTTGCGCGCGGCTCACGGAATGCCGGAGGAAGTCGTTAAGATGTTCGATGAGGAATTCAAGAAAAACGATATTTGGCATCACTTCAAGGCGGTTCAGACGGGACGCGTCTACGATCTGGAGGAACGACTGTTCGGAACGACGGGCAACCTGGCAGTAGGGGAAGCATTGGAAGCGCTGCTCCCGATGCTTTACCCTGATCAGCCGTAAAGGAATGTGAACGATGACGATAACGAACATAGAAGCGAAAAAAAACGCGATCGACCAAGGCAGGAGAAGAGCAAAAGCGAAACCGTACGGTACGCTCATCATCGTCGCCTTCTTGCTCATAGGTCTGGCCTTGTATTCTGCGATGACTGGCAGCATCAAGGTGTCGTTCGGCGAATTGATCAGCGGTTTGATCGATGGCATGAACGAGCACGTTGAGATTATTAAGGATTTGCGCTTTCCTCGCATTCTTGTCTCCATGCTGTCCGGTGCGGCTCTTGCTGTATCCGGAGCTCTGTTGCAGGCTGTGATGAAAAACGCGCTCGCCGAACCCGGTATTATCGGTATTTCATCCGGAGCGGGACTCGTATCGATTACGGTCGTGACGGTGTTCCCGATGCTCTACTTCTGGTCGCCGCTGTTTTCCGTTCTGGGCGGCGCGCTGGCCTGCTATCTGGTTTATTCGCTCTCTTGGCGTACCGGTTTGAATCCGCTCCGGCTTATTCTGGTGGGCATCGCTATCAATGCGACATTCACCGGGCTCGGGCAATCTTTTAATTATCGAGGGAGTTATGCGGTAACAAGCGTCAACCAAGCGATATCTTCTATTTTTACGATGAAAACATGGGAGGATGTCCACATTCTCGGTCTATTCGGCGGGATCGGATTGCTCCTCGCTTTGACGCTGGGAGGCTGGTGCAACATGCTGTCCTTCAACGACGAGACGGCGCGCAATCTGGGCCTTCGCGTCGTGCGCGTCAGACTGCTCATCTCGGCGGTCGCTGTATTGCTGGCTTCTGTTGCAACCGCGATTGGCGGGCTGATTATGTTCGTTGGTTTGCTGGTTCCGCATATCGGCCGAGTGCTGGTCGGTTCGAACTATAAGCTGCTCATTCCGTTTTCGGCGCTTGGTGGAGCTCTGCTTGTCCTTGCAGCGGATACGATCGGAAGGACGGTGCTGGCTCCTGCGGAAATACCAGCTTCTATTATAATGGCGGTGATCGGAGGTCCGTTTCTCATCATTATGCTGAAGAGAAGCGACAAGCTCTACAAATAGGCAGTCGGCTATGGCAGTCCTGCAAAAAGGAGGTTTGGAACACGCATGAAGCAATTGCTTATTACCGACGATGACTACAATAGCCGTGCTTTGCTTGGCCACTACATGACCAAAGAAGGCTTCCGGGTGCTAGAAGCGCAGAATGGCCGAGAAGCGATGCACGTGCTCGAGAATCAGACGGTAGACCTTGTCATTATGGATATTATGATGCCTGAAGTGGACGGTCTCACGCTCTGTGAATATACGAGAAAAAACTTTGATATTCCTATTATCATTTTATCCGCCCGGGACCAGCTTAGCGACAAGGAACTAGGCTACTTAAGCGGAACGGATGACTATGTGACGAAGCCATTCGAGCTTCCGGAGCTGTTGTTCCGGGTCAAAGCATTGTTTCGACGCTATTCCTTCGCCTCCAGCGACAAAATCAGACTGCACAGGCTTGTAATTGATCGCAAAAATTATGAGGTCATTGACGGCGACGAGGTGCTGCTTCTCCCGCTGAAGGAGTTCGAGCTGCTGGCGCAGTTGGCGGAATATCCTGGCCGGGTCTTCTCGCGGGATGAGCTGATCCATCTCATTTGGGGCTCCGATTACGGTGGCGATGAACGGACGGTCGACGTACATATCAAGCGGCTGCGCAAACGGTTCTCGGAGGGCGGAAGCAGCTTTAACATTCATACGATTAGGGGCGTCGGCTATAAGCTTGAGGTGCTGGCGTAATGCGCTCGCTTTATTTTCGCGTTTTCCTCATCACGCTCTATACGATTCTGATCAGCAGCTTCCTCGGCTTCTTTATCGCTAACGTGTATTATCATTGGTCTCTCAAGCCCTATCAGGATGAGAAGCTGTTCGGCACGGTCAGTCAATTGAAGGCTCTTATCGAGCAGCATCCAGAGGCTATGGGCGATGCGCTTAGCATGTCTGCCGCGTTAGGATACCAGCTCTATGTCTATGATGAAGCGGGAAACGATCTGTTTTACGGGAGACATTTCTCGAGAAAGGATCTTCCGAATGACGTCAAGATGCGCGTACTGGACGGAGCGGAGTTCCACGGTATCGCTAACTTTCCGAACAAGGCGTTCGCTTCGGGTTACTTTGACAATCGACTCAGCAATACGGTGGGCGTACACGTATCGGCGGGAGCTGAGAGATACGCTCTTTTCCTGCGCCACGACAGCAACGTACAATTTGACGAGCTTCGCACGTTCTTTCTCTTTATGTTCGTGCTGACAGTCGTGTTCAGCGTGCCCTACTTCATGGTTAGCACACGTTACCTGGTGCAGCCGATCGTACAGCTCAAGGAAGCGACGAAACGGCTCGCGCAAGGGCAATATAAGCTCCGCTTGCCAACCAAGCGGAAGGACGAGATCGGGGAATTGGCGAACCATTTTCAAATCATGAGTCTGGAGCTGGAACGCGCCGACCTTCGCACGAAGGAGTTTGTCGCGAACGTCTCGCATGAAATCCATTCGCCGCTCGCTTCCATTCAAGGTTATGCCGATTCATTGCTCAGCGAAGAGATGGAGCCTGCCAGCGTTCGGGGGCATGCCGCTATTATCGGACAAGAGACGCGACATCTTGCAACATTAAGCAGGCAGCTCCTGCTGCTCTCAACGCTGGACCATTCCGAGCAGACAACGGAGAAGGGAAGGTTCCCGCTAAAGCCTCAGCTGCGGCAGACGCTTCAATTGCTGGAGTGGCAGTTGGCGGAGAAGGAAATCGCGGTGCGGCTGCTGGTGTCCTCTGGCCTGTACGTATACGGAGACGAAGTGCTGCTTATGCAAGTATGGTCGAACCTGCTCTCCAATGCGGTCAAATATATTCCGGCGGGTCGCTCCATTCAAATTCAGGCTTTTGTCGAGGATGGCGGTTGCGTCATCCATATAGCCGATACGGGCGACGGCATACCGGAGGAGCAATTGCCGTATATTTATGACCGTTTCTACCGGGGAGACAAAGCGAGGGAGCGGAAGTCGGGCAGTACTGGACTAGGCCTATCCATTGTGCAGCGCATTGTGATTCTGCATGGCGGAACGATCGCTGTGGAGAGCAGCGCGGGGGAAGGAACGGCATTTACGGTGAGATTGCCAGTTGAATAAGCTTTGATTGTGGGTCGGGTCGCCCTGAATAGGTATAAATAATGCCGGAGCGCACCAAGCTAGATACTAGCGGTGCGCTTCGGTTTTTCGTTGAAATATAGGACCGAATCTAAGGTGAAATCGAATCGTCAGAAAATTTAAACTTTGTGACTTGACCCGAGGAATATTTTGAGTATAATGAAGTTAAAGTCAAAGAAAGTCAAAGTCAATAAGCCGTTACGGCGGCTCTGACAAGCTCCTTTGGCCATGCGTTAGGGAGGTTGGTATTTTGAGAAATATTTCCGATCTCATCGAACAGTATTTGAAGCATATGCTGGACGATAGCGCCGGCGGCGCTGTCGAGATTCAACGAAATGACCTCGCTGACAAGTTTTCTTGCGTACCGTCGCAGATCAACTATGTGATTAGTACCCGGTTCACGCTGGAGAAAGGATACATGGTTGAAAGCAAGCGCGGAGGCGGAGGCTATATCCGAATCCAACGGGTTGATCTTCCGGCACTTAATTCGATTCAGCTCCATTTCGAACAAACGATTGGCGACTGTGTCGATCAGAGTGCGGCAGAAGGCATTATTTATCAGCTTGAGGAAGCAAGACTGGTGACGAGGCGCGAAGCTAATATACTCCGGGCAGCGGTGCAAAGGGAAACCATCGCACTCAAACTGCCGCAGAGGGATGAAATCCGGGCAAGGCTGCTGAAGTCGATGCTCATTTCATTATTAGTCAAGTAGCGCGTACCGGGAGGAGGGATCAGGCTTGATTTGCCAGGAATGCGGTAAGAGGCCGGCTACACTTCATTTTACAAAAATCATCAATGGCGAGAAGACGGAGTTTCACATTTGTGAAAGCTGTGCGAGAGAGAAGGGCGAAGGCATACCGGGCTCACCGAATAGCTTCTCGATTCATAGCCTGCTGTCAGGCCTTCTTGACTTCGAATCGACTGGCGGTCACAACTTCGCAAATCAGCAGCATGCGATTCGATGTGAGGAATGCGGTCTTACGTATACGCAGTTCAGTAAGATCGGAAGATTCGGCTGCAGCGCCTGCTACCAGCAGTTCGCCGATAAGCTTGATCCATTGCTGAAGCGGGTTCATGGCAGTACGGTTCATATGGGGAAAATTCCGAAGCGTTCAGGTGGTCAAATTCAGTGCAAGCGGGAGATCGAACAGCTTCGGCGCGATCTGCAAGCGCAGATTGAGCAAGAGGAGTTCGAAAGCGCAGCGAAGCTGCGTGACCGGATCCGCGAGCTGGAACGCAAGATAGCGGATCTATAGACGCTGTACGTACGCTGTAAGCTGGCATGGAAGGAGGAAAGCTCTCTTGACGAAGCATCGATTCACACAAGATGCATTAAGCGATTGGATGAAGAGCGGAGGACCCGAAACCGAGGTCGTCATCAGCAGCAGAGTCCGAGTCGCTCGCAACTTGCGACATCATCCGTTCCCGATGCTGGCCACGAACCAGCAATCGAAGGAAGTGATGGAGCAGCTCACCGAGGTAGGCGAATCCGGCAAGTTAAGCGATATCGGGCAATTCGAGACGGTATTGTTATCCGATCTTAGCGAGCTCGATAAGCGGGTACTTGTGGAGAAGCATCTCATTAGCCCGAATTTGGCCAATGAGTCGCGAGGCGGGGCTGTTTTGCTCAATCATGATGAATCAGTCAGCATAATGATTAACGAAGAAGATCATTTGCGCATTCAATGTTTATATCCAGGTTTCCAAATTCAGGAGGCATGGGCATTGGCCAGCGGAATTGACGATATTTTTGAAGCGGAGGCGGATTACGCCTTCGATGAGAAACGCGGTTACTTAACGTCTTGTCCGACGAATGTCGGAACGGGCATACGGGCGTCGGTCATGATGCATTTGCCGGCGCTGGTGCTGACTCAGCAGATTAACCGTATTTTATCAGCGGTAACGCAGGTCGGCTTGGCCGTTAGAGGATTGTACGGCGAGGGCAGTGAAGCGCTCGGTAATTTGTTTCAAATCTCGAACCAAATTACGCTCGGACAATCAGAGAGCGAGATTATTGATAACTTGCATGGCGTAGCCAAGCAGATCATCGAGCATGAGAAGGCGGCGCGCAGGCGGCTTCTCGAGGAATCAAAACTTCGCATCCAGGATCGAGTAAGCCGTTCTTACGGCATCTTGTCCCACGCTGCGATTATGGATTCCAAGGAAGCGGCGCAGCGGCTGTCGGATGTGAGGCTTGGCGCGGATCTCGGATTATTGCCGAGCGTTACGCCGCAAGTATTGAATGAATTATTGGTTATGACTCAGCCTGGATTCCTTCAACAGACTTTCAATGAGAAGATGAATCCGGAGCAGAGGGACTATAGGAGAGCAGAACTCATACGCAAGCAATTGCGTGGGGAAACCGAGCATGGGGGTGCGTGGATATGATGTTTGGACGGTTTACGGAACGAGCGCAGAAGGTGCTCGCATTGGCGCAAGAGGAAGCAGTGCGGCTTGGACATAACAATATCGGCACGGAGCATATTTTACTCGGTCTTATCCGCGAAGGGGAAGGCATTGCGGCTAAGGCGCTGATCGGGCTGGGACTTGGACTTGAGAAAATTCAAGACGAAGTAGAAGCATTGATCGGACGCGGCCAAGAGCAGCCTAATAATATTGCTTATACGCCGCGTGCTAAGAAAGTGATCGAATTGTCGATGGACGAAGCGAGAAAGCTTGGCCACACGTACGTGGGTACGGAGCATATCCTGCTCGGTCTCATTCGTGAAGGGGAAGGCGTAGCGGCTCGCGTGCTTAATAATCTGGGCATTAGCCTGAACAAAGCGCGTCAACAAGTGCTGCAGTTGCTTGGCAGCAGCGAAGCGGTATCGAGCAACCACGGCTCGCCTGCTAACGTAAGCACGCCGACGCTTGACGGTCTTGCTAGAGACCTTACGGCCTATGCGAAGGAAGGCAACCTTGATCCGGTTATCGGACGAAGCAAAGAAATCGAGCGCGTCATTCAAGTGTTAAGCCGCCGTACGAAAAATAATCCGGTCCTCATCGGTGAGCCGGGTGTTGGTAAGACGGCGATTGCCGAAGGGCTTGCTCAGAAGATCATCGCGAATGAAATTCCGGAAACGCTGCGCGACAAGCGCGTTATGACGCTTGATATGGGCTCCGTTGTTGCTGGAACGAAATATCGCGGCGAGTTCGAGGATCGCTTGAAAAAGATCATGGACGAAATTCGCCAAGCCGGAAATATCATCCTGTTCATCGATGAGCTGCACACGCTGATCGGCGCAGGCGGCGCGGAAGGCGCGATTGACGCCTCCAACATCCTGAAGCCGGCGCTTGCGCGCGGCGAGCTGCAGTGCATCGGGGCTACGACGCTGGATGAGTATCGCAAGTACATCGAGAAGGATGCAGCGCTAGAACGCCGCTTCCAACCGATTACAGTCGATCAACCGTCGCCGGAAGAGGCGATTCAAATTCTTCACGGACTGCGTGATCGTTACGAAGCGCATCACCGCGTGAAAATTACGGACGATGCGATCGTTCAGGCGGTTAAGTTGTCGGACCGCTATATTACGGACCGGTTCCTGCCTGACAAAGCCATTGACCTTATTGACGAAGCAAGCTCCAAAGTAAGGCTGAACTCTTACACGGTACCGCCGAATTTGAAGCAGCTTGAGAACCGTCTTGAAGATATCCGCAAGGAGAAGGATGCAGCCGTTCAAAGCCAAGAGTTCGAGAAAGCGGCAGCGCTTCGCGATACGGAACAGAAGATTCGCGAAGAGCTCGACGTAACGAAGAACCAATGGAAAGAGAAACAAGGCCGCACCGATTCCGAGGTAACGCCGGAAGATATCGCTCAGATCGTAGCAAGCTGGACCGGCATTCCGGTCAACAAGCTGGCTGAAGAAGAGACCGAGCGTCTGCTGAAAATGGAATCGATCCTTCATGACCGCGTTATCGGTCAAGAGGAAGCCGTTAAGTCGGTATCCCGCGCGATCCGTCGTGCTCGCGCAGGTCTGAAGGATCCGAAACGTCCGATCGGCTCGTTCATCTTCCTAGGACCTACTGGGGTAGGTAAGACGGAGCTGGCGCGCGCGCTTGCAGAAGCGATGTTCGGCGACGAGAATGCGGTTATCCGCATCGATATGTCGGAATACATGGAGAAGCATTCGACTTCAAGACTCGTCGGTGCGCCTCCAGGATATGTAGGCTACGAAGAGGGCGGTCAGCTCACGGAGAAGGTTCGCCGCAAGCCGTATTCGGTTGTCTTGCTTGACGAGATCGAGAAAGCACATCCGGAAGTATTCAACATCCTGCTTCAAGTGCTTGAGGATGGTCGTCTGACCGACTCCAAAGGCCGCGTCGTTGACTTCCGCAACACGCTCATTATTATGACGTCCAATGTCGGCGCTGACCAAATCAAACGCAATTCCTCGCTTGGCTTCACGGCCGTGCAGGATGCGGGCAGAGACTTCTCGCTAATGAAAGACAAAGTAATGGCTGAGCTTAAGAAAAGCTTCCGTCCGGAGTTCTTGAACCGGATCGACGAGAGCATCGTGTTCCACTCGCTGGGCGAGGAGCATATCGCTCAGATCGTAACGCTCATGTCCGACGAGCTTCGCAAGCGTCTGCGCGAGCAAGAGGTCGACTTCGTCTTGACCGACGCCGCGAAAGCATTCCTTGCGAAGGAAGGCTATGATCCGCAATACGGTGCGCGTCCGCTGCGCCGTGCGATTCAGAAGCATATCGAGGACCGTCTCTCCGAGGATCTGCTCATGGGCAATATTCAAAAGGGCGATTCGTTCACGATCGACGAGAAGGACGGCGCGCTGACTGTAACGAAAGCAGCCGCAGCTCCTGCTCCCGAAGAGCCGGCTACGAAATAAAGCGCGAAGAGGTTGAGGGCCTAGGCCCTCAACCTCTTTTTATTTTGTAATTCATGCGGGATTTCGGCATCCTATCTCCAGCTTCATCCTCTTTTTTATATCCACATTCCTAGCAAACCTTCATCCACATGTGGATATCTCGCAGCGAGAAAACCGAATCGAACTTATGCACAATCGGGAATGCTGTGGATGAAGCGTTATTTTAACGGAATCTTAATAGCTAGATCTTCACGAATGTCGGGGAGGGGCAGTTTCCAACCAGCGAGATAAATTGATTTGCCGTTCATATCGTCCAGCGACAGCGGCGCATACTCTTGCGTAAACGAATAGGTGCTGCGGTCTGCGAGCCTTGTCCCTCCAAGCTGGGTTATCGGTTGATTGTTCGCGTCTTCCAGCCAGAAGCTGTTTGCTTGAGAGAACGGATCTGATCCTTCTACCGTGTAGTGCAAGATCGTTTTGTCAGGCAAAAACTCGGCATCCGTAACGGAAATCGAGCCGATCTCCCCTTGCGAGAGGGTAATAGGCAGTTGTTGCCGCGGATCGAATGCGATTTCACTGCGTTCCAACGATTTTCCGGAAGTATCCAGATTATAAGGCTGAATAATGAAATAGTCCGGTATCGCTTCGATGGGGGCAAAGCGGATCCGATACTCCGACTTGTATCGATCTTGTTCATCGGAGTGGAGGTTATCACCTCTGTAGCCGAAAGATTGAAGCTGCTGCCCTTTATCGTCGTAGATGAAGAAGCCTAGTTCCTCTACGGTACGTTTCTCATCCAACTCCACGTTAATTGCCGTAACGGCAGGCGTCATTGTCACTTTTTTGACCGATAACGTGGTCTCTCCCGATGTCGCACTTGGAGGCGATTCTTCAAATGAGCGTACCGATATGCCCTCAGTAAGCTTGCTGACAGGGAGACGGAATTTCCAAGAGCCCTTCGTCGTCTGCCAACCTGTTTCGTTCGAATAATGCTGGATGCTATTCAGCTTCAACGTAAGCTCGAATTGATCGGGAAGAGTGCCGTCCGCTTCATAATCCATGTATCCTGTGTATTGATTATCTCCTATTTGTGAAGAGCCGCCGCTGCCGAGCAGCGTTTCTATCGGTTCGCCGTTAATGAGCATATCCGCATCGAGAGACGATACAAAATGGTCTGCCTCAACCGTGTACCCGATCGCTAACCGAATGCCGTCGTATAACACCTCGGTAACCGTCATACGAATCCCTTGATCTTCTGCTGCTTGATTCAGCTTTGTCGCTAAACCTTTCTGTCCGGATAGCTGTAACCCGGCATCGCCGATCATCTCAAAAACCGACCCTATGAGCGGCGTATTCGTTAATGCTTTGGCGATAGTCGGAGAGACGAAGGAAGAACCGACAAGCAGCGCTAAGGAGGCAGCGGCTGCCGTAACGCCAATGGCTGCTTTTCGGGGAACGCGCTTCCGTTTTTTCAACGATAATAAAGTTTGATCCACACGCGAGCTAACAACTTCCGGAACTGCTTGAGTAGACTCTTTCAATAATCGATTTAATTCAAAATCAAGCTCATGATCATTCATTGGTCATGCTCCTCTCTTGTCTTAAGTAACGAGAAAGCTTCTCCCGAGCGCGAAATAAACGGGATTTGATGGTGCCTTCTGGAAAATCGAGCAATGATGCTATTTCTTTAAGCGGCAGATCCTCCAAATAAAATAGAGTAACGACAATTCGGAGCTCTTCCTCCAGTGCTTGTACGGCTTCGTTAAGCCCGTTATGTTGAGGGTCGTGACTGTAAGAGCCGCGGTCGGACATGTCGGCAATCGGTATGACTTGACTGCGGTGCTTCAGCATTCGATTGCATTCATTAATCAAGATACGCAGCAGCCAGGTTTTAAAATATTGGGGCTCGCGCAGAGTGTTAATGGACTGAAAAGCTTTCAAAATCGTTTCTTGCAACGCATCCGCTATTTCCGAATCGCTCTTCAGATACGATTTGGCCAGACGGTACATCGACGGCTCGCACGCTTTAATAATGCGGACAAAGGCGTCGTGATGGCCTCGCGCAGCGCGAAGGATATCATCCTGCAGAATCATAGTTGACTTTCTCCTTTCGTTTAAATTCTATTGATTAGATAAATGGAGGCGCCAAAAGGTTCACGCATGGAAAAATTGGAATCGGATATGGTTAAGTTACCCTAATCCGCAGTTCATTCGTAAGTTGAAGCAGTCGGAGAATGAATATCGCAATATGTTGACAATGAGAATCATTATCGTATAATAGATGGATAAGGTTACTTGCAGATAACGAAGCGGATTTACGCTGCCATATAATGAAACAACAAACTAGAGGAGGCACGGACATGATCGTCGTTACGAATACGATAAAGGTGAAAAAAGGGCACGGAGAATCGGTTGCGCAGCGGTTTCATCAATCGATAGGCATCGATCTGTCACCGGGCTTCGTCCGGATGGAAGTGCTGATGGCCGAGCATATCGAGGGGCATGACGAATTGAAGGTAAGCACGACCTGGGAGCAGAAGGAGCACTTCGACGCTTGGGTGAACAGCGATTCCTTCCGCCTCGCCCACGCCCACAAGCGCAAGCCTGAACAAGCAGCAGGAGCTGCCGCCGACGGATCTCCGAGAATATTTGAAAATATAATGCTCGGTTCGCAACTATCGACGCATAGAGTCCTCTTGTCGCGCCATTCTTAAATGCTTCGTCTCGTGTGTCCCAAAGCTCTTATCCACCATTGGATAAGAGCTTTTTTGTTGTTTTTTCTTCGATTTTCACAACGTTATCCACAAAATACTGTGCACAAGCTGTTCATAATAATGTGGATAAGTCCGATATATAGGATATATACTCCAGTTATCATTCCGCCTCATCCTCATTGAAAAAAGTAATCGATGCGGCCTACGGGGTGCCCGTCTAAGTTGAATGTGGATAATTCGCATATTTCATGAACCTTGCTTCATTATTCAGAGCCTATCATGTGCATATGTGGATGTTGCCATCGCTTTAGAATTATTCACATGTGGATTATTCGGCAGGTTCTCATCTAATCAGGTGTGGATTGTTGCCAAGTTGAAAATAATAACACTAAAGCTGCGCGAGCGGAATAACTTTTCGCATCCTGTGCACAATTTTTTTCGTATAGTATGTGGGTTTATAGTGGCGGGATAAAATGGTAAACTTTATATGTTGGCGCATAAGCGCTTAACTAACAGCTTAAGGAGTACAGAATGGCTAAAATAAAAACAAAGTTCGTCTGTACCGAATGCGGTACAGAATCCGCCAAATGGCTCGGCAAATGCCCAGGCTGTCACGCATGGAATTCCATGGTGGAGGAGAAAGAAACGGTTGTTAAGACGCAAGGTGTCGGATTGTCGTCGCTTCATACGAAAGAAAAGCCGCAATCGATCATACATATAGAAAATGGGCAGGAGCCTCGTATTGAAACAAAGATGCTGGAGCTTAACCGTGTGCTTGGAGGCGGCGTCGTTCCAGGGTCGCTCATACTGGTCGGCGGCGATCCCGGCATCGGGAAATCGACGCTGCTGCTGCAGACCTCTCATGCTTTGGCTGTCAAAGGGCTGAAGGTGCTCTATATCTCAGGCGAGGAATCGGTACGCCAAACACGGCTGCGGGCGGATCGGCTCGGCGCTTTGACGGAAACGCTTTATGTATTGTGCGAGACCAATATGGAGCACATTAACGATGCGATTGATTCACTGCAGCCGGACTTTTTAGTCATCGATTCGATTCAGACGGTATACGATCCGGGCGTTCAATCGGCGCCGGGAAGCGTAGCGCAAGTACGCGAATGTACGGCGCATTTCATGAGAGTTGCGAAGGTTAGAGGTATCGCGACGGTGTTGGTCGGCCATGTAACGAAAGAAGGCGCGATCGCAGGACCGCGGCTGCTGGAGCATATGGTTGACTGCGTCTTGTACTTCGAAGGCGAACGCCATCATACATACCGATTGCTCCGCGCGGTGAAGAATCGCTTCGGATCAACGAACGAGATTGGCATTTTCGAAATGGGAGAAGAGGGACTGCGGGAAGTATCCAATCCTTCCGAGCTATTCCTCTCCGAACGGCCGCTCGGTGTATCGGGCTCAACGGTAGTAGCCAGCATGGAAGGAACACGGCCTGTTCTCGTCGAGCTCCAGGCGCTCGTCGCAACGACGAACTTCCCGTCGCCAAGGCGGATGTCGACCGGCATCGATCATCATCGGATGGCGCTTATCATTGCTGTATTGGAGAAGCGCAACGGGATGTTTCTCCAGACGCAGGATGCGTACTTGAATGTAGCGGGAGGCGTGAAGCTGGATGAACCCGCAGTCGATCTTGCAGCGGCAGTAAGTCTTGCATCCAGCTTCCGCGATGCGCCGACCAAACCGTATGATGTTATATTCGGCGAGGTCGGCCTAACCGGCGAGGTGCGTGCGGTATCGAGGGCGGAGCAGCGGGTGAAGGAAGCAGAGAAGCTTGGTTTCAAACGAGTCATTATGCCGGAGAAGAGCCTCAAGGGTTGGAAAGCGCCCGAGGGCATAGAAATTATCGGCGTCAGCACGGTGGCGGAAGCACTTAAGGCAGCGCTTGGATAGGGGGCAAACGATGAAAGAACCTACACAGCTCGAAGTTATGAATCAATTGTTGCAGTTAGTCGCGCCAGGCACCCCATTTCGTGAAGGGCTCGAGAATGTGCTTCGCGCCAAGACAGGAGCATTGATTGTTGTTGGCTACAGTCCGGAAGTGATGGAGGTTGTAGACGGGGGGTTCTCGATTAATTGCGACTTCTCGTCGAATTACTTATATGAACTGGCGAAGATGGACGGCGCCATTATCATGAGCGAGGATATGCGTCGCATCCTGTATGCGAACACCCAGCTCATCCCGAACAGCTCTATTCCGTCCATTGAAACGGGCATCCGTCATCGTACGGCGGAGCGGGTTGCGAAGCAGACCGGAAAGTTGGTCGTATCCATCTCGCAAAGGCGTAACGTCATTACCTTGTATCAGGGCAATCTTCGTTATTCGCTTAAGGACATGGGCGTCATCCTGACGAAGGCTAACCAAGCTATTCAAACGCTGGAGAAATATAAGGCCGTATTAAGTCAATCGTTCACGAACTTGTCGGCGCTTGAATTCGAGGAGCTGGTTACGCTCCAAGAGGTTGCTCACGTTATTCAGCGAGTGGAGATGGTATTGCGCGTTAAGATGGAAATTAAGCGATACGTCAATGAGCTTGGCACAGAGGGTCGATTAATCAGCATGCAAATGGATGAATTGATCGGCGGCGTTGAAGAGGACGCATGGTACTTGCTGAAGGATTACGCCAAAGACAATTCCGATGAGAAGATACGCGAAATAAGAGCAGGTCTTAAGAAACTCAGCTCGGACGAATTGCTGGATGCTTCGCCTATCGTTCGCTTGATCGGCTACTCGCATACGAACAACATGTCCGACGAGGCGGTATCGCCGCGCGGTTACCGGCTGCTGAACAAGATTCCGAGGCTGCCGATCATTATAATGAACAATCTGGTCGAGCGATTCGGCCGATTGCCTCATATTTTGATGGCGACGATCGAAGAATTGGATGAGGTGGACGGTATCGGCGAAGTGCGCGCCCGCGCCATTAAAGAAGGGCTTAAGCGGATCCAAGAGCAGATGTTCATTGACAGACAAATTTAAATCTCATACAATTGATGGAATGTGGTCCTGTCGCGTAGATATACATTAGTAACAGGTTTTGGGGCATAGTAGAGAAGAGGTGGAAAAGATGATCACAAAGTCGATACCGAGCCTTCTCACGGTGGGGAACTTATTCTTAGGAGTAATCGCCATCATCCTTGTGTTCAACGAAAAACCGGATACGGCAGCAATGATGGTGTTAATCGCCATGCTGCTCGACGGCGTAGACGGACGTGTCGCTCGGGCGCTCAATGCTCAAAGCGAGTTCGGCAAGGAGCTTGATTCGTTATCCGACGTTATTTCGTTTGGCGTAGCGCCTGCTTTTATTATGTACGTGGTCGCATTCCAAGATTTGAGTCCAGCATTGGCCTGGATCGTTACGGCTCTGTTCCCGATTTGCGGAGCACTCAGACTCGCACGATTTAACGTAATTGCAAGCTCGCCGGGTTACTTCATCGGACTTCCGATCCCAGCGGCCGGAGGCGTTCTGGCAACGCTTGCGTTATTTAAGGATGATATAGCGGTATCGATCTTGCTGGCAAGCACGTTGGCGCTTGCGCTATTAATGGTCAGCACCATTAAATACCCGAATTTCAAAAAAGTCGGCATCCCGAGAAGCGCAGTATGGGTAGTACCGATTATCGTAGCGGTCTCGGTCGTATTAGGCCTTTTATTTAAACATCAATTGTCCAAAATCTTGTTCGTACCGCTGCTGCTGTACGCCTTGTACGGCCTAAAAAAAAACGTTAGCCGACGGCCCAAAAAACGCAGAAAGCGCGGAAACAGACAGGATCAATCGGATGATTCAGTGAAATCCGAACATACAGCATAATGTAAGAATAGAAAAAACCGCCTCTGCATCGGAAGCAGATCAGGCGGTTTTTTTCGTATTGCAACGATAAGGTTGGCGTCGTCTTAATGGCATGCATAATCGACTACGTTAAATTAAATAAGCCAAGCGTCGAGCATTTGTCGTATTCGTCTGCGATTACCTCGTCTAGTTCAATGTTCAGCAGATTGCATAAAGCGGTCATGTAAAACAAATTGCGTCCGAGCTCGGACTTCAGTACGTCCCGGCAATGCTCGCAAACCTCTCCGGAGAGATGGCTTTGCAGCGTTGTTTTCGCATTTTCGAGATCAAGCTCATCCGAGTATTGCTGTTTTTTGGCGTTCAATTCAATGCAGCCGCAATCCGTTACGGCTTTGGATACAGCACGATTCACGGAAGCGCCCGATTGTCCGAACTTTGACATAACGTCTAGCAGGCTCCGGTGTCTAAGCAGTAGTTCAGATACCTGCTGCTGGAACTGATTCAGTGTTGGAGCGCTCATCGATTCCACCTCTATCACCAACCTCTTCGAAAGTAATCTCAATTCCCATTATAAGCCTCAGGGGGGCTGTTTTCAAAATGTGAATTATGAGAAAATTCTGATCGAAGTAATTCAGTGGTGAGCGACCGCGGCTAAAGGTAAATTTTATCGCCAATCAGAATGCGCATCTATACGGTTTGATTCTGTATTGATGTGAACATTCTGATGTGGGTAGAAAACTTTATCGTAGAAATTCGAGGATGAGCGACCGCGGATAGTGGAAGTTTTTATCGCCAATCAGAATGCACATCTATACGGTTTGACTCTGTATAGAGGTGAACATTCTGATGCGGGGAGAAAAACTTTATCACAGAAATTCGAGGATGAACGGCTAGTGAGGGAGTTCATTAAATAGTGAGGGAGAATCTCACAGAAATGCTTCGAACGGTTAGGTGCGGACAAAATAGTGAGGCAAACCTCACTTGTCGGGAACCCAGCTTCATCAGGAGTGAGGATTGCCTCACTAATTGTGCGAAGCAGGCTTTTGCAGCTCATTTAAGTGAGGTTCACCTCACTCGGGATGAGATAAAGCTCACTAAAGCACGAATAGCAACCTCCTATTTACCCGAGGCGGTAGAAGGAGAAAGAACTATTTTACAAATTCACGCGCTGCTAACGATTAACCTGCCTATTATTGGAACATAATTGTAATGGAGGTGAACCGTAATGGTTAGACGTATAATTCAAATAATGGGTATGTTGTTTGGCGGTATGGCCGGCGGCGAAGTATATGGTTGGATGAATGGAGCGGCACTGTGGTCGAGCTCATCATTCGGTATGCTGCAGCGATCGGGCACTTATTACATGAATGTAGCAGTTGGCGCGGTATTTGGAGTCATTGCAGCAACAATGTTAGCAGGGCAGGTCATTCGGTATATGCAGAAGGGCGCGGAGCAGACAGCTGCGCTGCCGATGAAGGATTTGATAGCGGGCGCGGGCGGTTTGCTGGCTGGCTTGCTGCTTGCTGTGCTTCTTTATCCGGCCGTCTCGGATTTCAGCGGTATGGGACGACTCATTCCTGCTGCGATGATGTTGACATTCGGGTATTTGGGCCTCAGCATCGGCTTGCATAAGAAGGAAGAGCTGGCGACTGGCTTCGAGAGCTTGCTGGAGAAGCGGCGAACAGCGCCAGAGCCCGAGGAAACGAGCGGTTACGAGGAGCATAAGATCCTCGATACGAGCGTTATTATCGACGGTCGGATTGCGGATATATGCAAAACCGGCTTTATCGAAGGCACGCTGGTCATTCCGGAATTCGTGCTGGAGGAGCTGCAGCATATTGCCGATTCCTCGGATTTGCTGAAGCGTAACAGAGGCCGTCGCGGCCTTGATATTTTGAACAAAATTCAGAAGGAGCTTGATGTTCGCGTTCTGATCTACGAAGGAGACTTCGAGGAGATCGGCGAGGTGGACAGCAAGCTGGTGAAGCTCGCGAAGGCGCTCCACGGCAAAGTCGTAACGAATGACTTCAACCTGAATAAAGTATGCGAGCTGCAAGGCGTATCGGTGCTTAACATTAATGATCTAGCTAACGCCGTGAAGCCCGTTGTTCTGCCGGGAGAAGAAATTATCGTTCAAGTGATCAAAGACGGCAAGGAACACGGCCAAGGCGTAGCGTATCTGGATGACGGCACGATGATCGTCGTTGAGGGCGGCCGCGACTACATAGGCACGACGATGGAGGTGCTCGTTACGAGTGTCCTGCAGACGTCGGCGGGCCGGATGATATTCGCGAAACCGAAGCTGTTGGAAAAAGCGCTCTAACAAGGTATGATAGTACTATCATAGAGTGTTAGGCAGGTTGGGTCATGTTAGCAGATTGGGGAGTCGTCATCGTCGCGGCCGGACGCGGGACGCGGATGGGGACGAAAGAGAGCAAACAATATTTGCAGTTAGCGGACAAGCCTATTCTTGTGCATACACTGGAGCTGTTCGAGCGAATGGACACCGTGAAGGAAACGGTGCTTGTTGTCGGCGCGGACGATGTGCCTAGGTGCCAGGAATGGGTTGCCCGCTACGGCTTTGCGAAGGTGAAGGCTGTTCTTGCCGGAGGCAAGGAGCGCCAGCATTCCGTACACATCGGTCTTCAAGCGATTACGGCCGAATGGGTCATGGTGCATGACGGCGTTCGTCCGCTCGTGTCGGCGGAAGCCGTGCAGCGATGCTGCGAGACCGCCGAGCGCAACGAAGCCGCAGTGCTTGCCGTTCCTGTGAAGGACACGATCAAGCAAGTAGATGAAGCGGGCGTCATCATTGCTACGCCGGACCGTCGAAGCTTGTGGGCGATACAAACGCCGCAAGCTTTTCGTCATGCATTGCTGCTTGAAGCGCATGAGCAGGCGGAAGCAGCCGGCTTCATCGGCACGGATGACGCGATGGTTGTGGAACGGACGGGAGCAACCGTTACCGTTGCAGAGGGCGAATATACGAATATAAAGATAACGACGCCTGACGATTTGCCATGGGCGGAATTTCTGCTAGCAAATCGCCGTGTCGATCTGGTTGAGGGAAAGGATGATAAATAGTGATACGTGTAGGACAAGGTTTTGATGTGCATCAATTGGTTGAGGGGCGTCCTTGCATTATCGGCGGCGTAACGATCCCTTATGAGAAGGGGCTGCTCGGGCATTCCGACGCGGACGTGCTGCTGCATGCCATTACAGATGCCATTCTAGGCGCGCTCGGAATGGGCGACATCGGTAAACATTTTCCTGATACGGACGCTGCATATAAGGATGCGGACAGCTTAAAGCTGTTGGAGCATGTATGGAAGCTTATTCGGGAGAAGGGCTATAAGCTCGGCAATATTGATTCGACGATTATTGCTCAACGCCCGAAGATGCTGCCCTATATTCCGCAAATGACGGAGATTATTGCGAAGGCGCTTGAAGCGGATGTATCGCAAGTGAATGTGAAGGCGACAACGACGGAGCAGCTTGGCTTCGCAGGACGCGGTGAAGGGATTGCGGCGCAATCGGTTGTTTGTTTAGTTAAAGCGGGCTAATTAAACCTACTTAAATAATGGAGGAGTATATTTATGACACAGGAAGTACGTGTACGTTATGCGCCGTCGCCGACGGGTCACCTGCATATCGGCAACGCTAGAACGGCCTTATTCAATTATTTGTTTGCACGCAATCTTGGCGGCAAATTCATCGTTCGTATTGAAGATACGGATGTGAAAAGAAACGTAGCGGGCGGCGAAGAAAGCCAGCTTACATACATGAAGTGGCTCGGCATCGATTGGGATGAGAGCGTGGATATCGGCGGCGGATACGGCCCATACCGTCAAACCGAGCGTCTCGATATTTATCGCGTTTATTGGCAGGAGCTGCTTGACCGAGGTCTCGCCTACCGTTGCTATTGCAATGAAGAGGAATTAGAGCAAGAGCGGAATGAGCAGCTTGAGCGCGGCGAAACGCCCCGTTATTCCGGCCGTCACCGCGATCTGACCGATGAACAACGTTCTGCGTTCGAGGCGGAGGGCCGTGTGCCTAGCATTCGCTTCCGTGTTCCGGAAGGCCGCACGTATCAGTTCGACGACATGGTGAAGGGCTCGATCAGCTTCGATACAACTGAGATGGGCGACTTCGTTATCGTGAAGAAGGATGGCATTCCGACCTATAACTTCGCTGTTGTACTGGACGATCATTTGATGAAAATCAGCCATGTGCTGCGCGGAGAGGATCATATCTCCAATACGCCGCGCCAGCTTATGATCTATGAAGCTTTCGGCTGGGAGCCGCCGCTGTTTGCCCATATGACGCTGATCGTGAATGAGCAGCGCAAGAAGCTAAGCAAGCGCGATGAGTCGATTATTCAATTCATCTCGCAGTACGATGACCTCGGCTACTTGCCGGAGGCGTTGTTCAACTTCATCGCTTTGCTTGGCTGGTCGCCGGAAGGCGAGCAAGAGATGTTCACGCGCGAGCAACTGATCGAGGTATTCAATGCGGAGCGTCTGAGCAAGAGCCCGGCCGTATTCGATACGCAGAAGCTGAGCTGGATGAACAACGAGTACATGAAGAAGGCGGAGCTTCCGCGCGTCGTTGATATGTGCATTCCTCACCTGCAGAAGGCTGGCCGTGTCGCGGCTGAGCTGGATGCGGATGGCCGCGCTTGGGTAAGCGATCTCGTAGCGCTGCATCAGGATAAGCTTCGTTATGCGGCTGATATTGTGCCGATTACGGCGTTGTTCTTCGCTGAGGAGCCGGCGGACGAGGATGATGCAGTTAGCGTGCTTGCCGAAGAGCAGGTTCCGGCAGTACTGAGCGCATTCCTTGCGCTCGTGGAAGCGGGCGATTCTGCATTTACGGTTGACGTCATTAAGGATATGATCAAGGCCGTTCAGAAGGATACCGGCTTCAAAGGGAAGCAGCTGTTCATGCCTATTCGCGCTGCGCTGACAGGCCAAACCCATGGCTCCGACTTGAACCAGTCGATCGCGCTGCTAGGCAAAGACAAGGTCGTGTCGCGTCTTCGCGCGCGTCTAGGATAACGATGTAGCTGTCGATCGTTTGCCGGCACGGCAGGCGCTGTGAAGAGAGGCTTTGCAGATAGTCCTTGTCACCTATTTGGCTATTGAGTATACTATGGATAATATCTACATGAATATATCGGCTATGAACAGGATTAGTACGTTTGCATGCGGATTCGCAGAGAGGACAACCGTCATTCGAATCGGCGCTGCTTGAGGGTATTGGGGCAGCGGCAAGAGTGGGGCTGAAAGTTGTTTGGTTCGCGCTAACGGAAATTTGCACCTGGGAGCTTTGTTCCGAGCTGGTTATCGAGCTTTAGTCATCGGTAAGCAGGGTAGGCGACAACGTAAGTCTGCGTTAAAGACATGAAGGTGAACAGCCGGATTCTTTTGAAATATAAGAAAGTATAAAATTTCATGTTTATACTGTGCTTATATTTCTTCGCGAAATGATTGCTTCACGCCGCCTTAAAGGACGGCGGTAGCCATTTACGCTTGGAGTGCCGTGTATTGTTCAAGCAGAGTGGGACCGCGCGATAAACACGCCTCTGCAGCACTTGATGCTGCAGGGGCTTTTTTTATTGGAAGGAAAAGCAACTCATAGCGTAGAGCCAAGCAATTTTGAAAGCAGAGGAGCAAAACGTATGTTTCGCCATTTTCGATCGGACGTTCAAGCAGTATTCGAAAATGATCCGGCGGCCCGAAGCCGTTTCGAGGTCATCTTCACTTATTCGGGCCTGCATGCTATTTGGGCGCATCGCATTGCGCATCCCTTATACCGTAGAGGCTGGTTTACGCTTGCGAGGATCATCTCGCAGGTAGGACGCTTCATGACGGGTATTGAGATCCACCCCGGTGCGACAATTGGCAATCGGCTGTTCATCGATCATGGCATGGGCGTCGTTATCGGAGAAACATGCGAAATCGGAGACGACGTCGTTATCTATCAAGGCGTTACGCTGGGCGGCACAGGCAAGGAAAAGGGCAAGCGCCATCCGACGATCGGCAATAATGTCGTCATCGGATCGGGGGCGAAGGTTCTCGGTTCCTTCCAAGTTGGAGATAATTCTAATATAGGATCCAATGCGGTCGTCCTGCGCGAGGTGCCTGATAACAGCACCGTGGTCGGGAATCCAGGCCGCGTGGTGAAGCGGAACGGGGAGAGGGTAGGCGATCGGCTCGACCATAAACAGCTGCCGGATCCGGTCATTGAAATGTTCCGCGCGATGAAAAAGGAAATTGATAGTTTGAAGGCTGAATTAGGCAAGGAAGTTCAAGAGCCCGAAGCAGGAGGAATTTTTGACAATGGCAATTACGATATATAATACGCTCACGAGAGCGAAGGATTCATTCGTCCCTCAGACACCGGGCAAGGTTAACATGTACGTATGCGGGCCGACGGTATATGACTATATTCATATCGGCAATGCGCGTCCGGTTATATTCTTCGACGTTGTGCGCCGCTACTTGGAAGCAGCAGGCAACGAGGTCCGTTATGTGGTCAACTTCACGGACGTAGACGACAAGCTCATTAAGAAGGCGGAACAGCTCGGCACGACTGTGCCGGAAGTTGCGGAGAAGTTTATCACGGCGTTCTACGGGGATATCGATTCGCTTGGCGTGCGCAAGGCAACGCTTAATCCGCGCGTAACGGACAATATTCCGGAGATTATCGCGTTTATTGCAGAGCTCGTAGACAAAGGCTATGCGTATGAGAGTGAAGGCGACGTATATTTCCGTACGTCCAAATTCGATGAATATGGCAAGCTTTCGGGCCAAAACTTAGGCGAGCTGCAATTCGGCATTCGTGTAGAGATTGGCGACCGCAAAGAAAATCAGCAGGACTTCGTGCTGTGGAAGGGCGCGAAGCCAGGCGAGATCAAGTGGGAGAGCCCATGGGGAGACGGCCGTCCGGGTTGGCATATTGAGTGCTCGGCAATGGCACGTAAGTATCTCGGCGAAACGCTCGATATTCACGGCGGTGGACATGATCTTCAATTCCCGCATCATGAATGCGAAATCGCGCAGTCGGAAAGCCTTAGCGGCAAGCCTCTGGCGAACTACTGGATGCATAACGGTTACATTCATATCAATAATGAAAAAATGTCCAAATCGCTCGGAAACGGCATTACGGTTAATGAGCTCGTGAAGCGGATTAAGCCGCACGCGATCCGTTACTTCATGTTGTCGACGCATTACCGCAGCCCGCTTAACTTCAGCGACGAGACGATTGCGCAAGCGGTAAATAGCGTTGAGCGGATTGCCAACTGCGCGGCGAACCTAAAGCATAGGCTGAGCAGCGAAGGACTAAGCGATGCCGCGGTAGATCCAGCGCTTCAAGCGAAGCTTGATGAGATTGCGAGCCAGTTCCATGCGAAGATGAGCGACGACTTCAATACGCCGGATGCTATAACGGCAGTATTCGAGCTTGTGACTGAAGCGAATCAATATATGAATCGCAGCGACGCTTCTGCTGAAGGATTGCAGGCACTGTTGGCTCTGTTTGAGCAGCTGGATAATGTGCTTGGTCTCCTGCCGGCTCAAGAAGCGGCCGACGAATTGCTTGATGCGGATATCGATCAATTAATCGTAGAGCGTACGGAAGCGCGCAAATCGAAAAACTGGGCAAGAGCGGACGAAATCCGCGATCTGCTGGCTGAGAAAAATATTGTGCTTGAGGATACGCCGCAAGGCATTCGTTGGAGACGCAAATGAGCGAACATCTAGATGCAGGCTCGCTCATGTTCTATCCGCCCGCCAAGAAACCGCAGTTGATTAATCCGGTTGTTCTCGCATATGTGGGCGATGCCGTATTTGAACTGCTCGTGCGACAGTACTTAGTGTCGCTGCCCAATAACAAGTCGCATCATATGCATCGCGAAGCGACAAGCATCGTGTCGGCGAAGGGCCAGCGGCAATTGCTTGAGCGATTGCAGCCGCATCTGACGGAGGAGGAGGCGGACATCGTCCGCCGAGGCCGCAACGCCAAGTCGGGGGCTCCGCCTAAGAACGCGGATCCGGCTGATTACCGCCTTGCGACGGCGCTCGAGAGCCTCGTCGGTTATTTGTATTACGAAGGGCGCAATGAGCGGCTCGGTGAACTGTTCGCGATCGGACTTGAAGGAAAATAGAAATAGAGGAGGGAACATGATGTCTGTTGAGAACCAAAACCAGGAGGAAATGATCGCTGGCAAGCATCCCGTGCTTGAAGCGCTTCGTTCCGGACGGGAAATTAATAAAATATGGATTGCTGACGGCGCGCAGAAGACGTTGACGCAGCCGATCGTTGCCGAGGCGAAGAAGCTTGGCATCGTGGTTCAATTCGTTGACAAGCGTAAGCTTGATAGCATGGTCGAAGGCGTTGCCCATCAGGGTGTCGTCGCGCAGGCGGCTGCCTTTGATTATGTGGAAGTAGAAGAGCTGCTCGAGATCGCATCGAAGAGCGGGGAGACGCCGTTCATTCTTGTCCTTGACGAGATTGAGGATCCGCATAACCTCGGCTCGATTCTAAGAACGGCAGAATGTACGGGCGTGCACGGTGTCATTATTCCGAAGCGCCGCTCGGCATCGCTGACGGCTACTGTGCTTAAGACCTCGGCTGGAGCTGCAGAACATGTGCCTGTCGCGAGAGTGACGAACCTGGCTCAAACCATCGATAAGCTGAAGGAAGCGGGCGTATGGGTCGCCGGTACGGACGTAAGCGCATCGCAGGATGTGTACAAGATGAAGTTCGATATGCCGCTCGCCGTCGTAATCGGCAACGAGAGCAAGGGCATGGGCCGGCTTATTAAAGAAAAATGCGATTTTCTCGTTAAACTTCCGATGCTCGGCCGCTTGAATTCACTGAATGCCTCGGTTGCAGCAGGCGTGCTTATGTATGAAGTCGTGCGGCAACGCCGGGGCGTCTAGGGCATGAATCGGCGCGACGACATTTTGTTGGTCGATGGATACAATATGATCGGCGCGTGGCCAATGCTCGAGAAGCTCAAGGAGCATGACCTGGAAGATGCGCGGGATAAGCTGCTGGACATGCTTGCGGATTATCAAGGCTTCACGGGCATGAAGGTGTATGTGGTATTTGACGCTTATTTTGTCCCAGGCATAGGTGCGACTTACCGGCAGCATAAGCTCACGGTCATCTATACGAAGGAGAAAGAAACGGCTGACGAGTGCATTGAACGCTTGTGCGCGGAGCTGAGCTCGAGGCGTAGGAACATCTACGTGGCGACCTCCGATATGATTGAGCAGCATGTTGCTTTTGGCCAAGGCGCCCTTCGCGTATCCGCGCGCGAGCTGCTCATCGACATTGGGCAGAACCGCAAAGATATCGAGCAAACGCTTCGGGAAGAGAAGCCGATCAAGCGCAATTCGGTTGACTCGAGAGTGAATCTGGAGACGTGGAGTAAGCTGGAACGAATGAGACGCGGCGAAAAGTAAGGGAATCGAGTCGGCGAAATAAGTGAAGATCGTATTGATCGACGCTTGTTTCAATGTTCCACAAAGTTACAATTTTACTAGATAATCGATAGTTTTCGAGGCTGAATTGGTTGACGGTGTAAGGTTTTATCATGTATACTGGCTCTATATTTTCAGAATCTAGCGGTGTACGCCTTGCAGGCCGGAGGGATAGTTCGTGGGCATCGACCTCAAAGAATGGAGTACGCTCGAATACGACAGCAGTACGGACGAGGACATCGTCGAGGCGGTCCGCAACGGCGACAGCATGGCGCTGGAATATTTGATTAATAAGTATAAGAACTTCGTGCGAGCAAAGGCGCGTTCTTATTTTCTTATCGGCGCGGATCGTGAAGATATCGTGCAGGAAGGGATGATCGGCTTATATAAGTCAATTCGCGATTTCAAAGGGGACAAGCTAGCAAGCTTCAAAGCCTTTGCCGAATTGTGCATTACAAGGCAGATCATTACCGCCATCAAAACAGCCACGCGTCAGAAGCACATCCCACTCAATTCGTATGTATCGCTTGACAAGCCAATTTATGATGAAGATTCAGACCGCACGCTGCTGGACGTTATATGCGGCACTCGCGTATCCGATCCGGAAGAACTTATTATTAATCAAGAAGAATTCGTTGGCTTGGAAGATAAGATGTCCGAAATATTAAGCGATCTAGAGCGCAAAGTGCTCATGCTTTATTTGGACGGAAGATCATACCAGGAAATTGCCGTCGATTTGGACCGCCACGTGAAGTCAATTGATAATGCTTTGCAACGGGTGAAGCGGAAGCTTGAACGTTACTTGGAAATCAGGGACATTAGCGGGTAAGTGTCGTTCAGCAACGAGCTGCAAGCTGCATAATAACCAAGGCTGTCTATTCCGTCTGGTAAGACCAGGCGGACCGGGACGGTTTTTTTATTGATAGGGTTGAAAAATCGTGAAGCAGACGATAATGGTAGATACGAGTCCCGAGTCCAAGCAGGCTGTCTTGGCAATAATTCGCATGCCGCGCGTCTATCTTTTACATTGACATGAAAAATGCCATATGCTAAAGTGTTTAGGTAGGCCTGAAATCGAGGTTTTTTTTTGTATTTGCGATGGAATCAATGATGTTTCATATAGAGCTTCATGATTCGTATTTTGTAGCAGTTCGGGAGGTGTAATTCAATGCGGGTTATTATCACGTTGGCATGCACAAACTGCAAACAGAGAAACTATGCGAGCAGCAAGAACAAACGCAATCACCCCGACCGCATCGAGTTGAAGAAGTTTTGCAAGTTTTGTAACGAGCAGACTCCTCATCGCGAGACGAGATAGTCAATTGGAGGTGTGACCGTGGCATTTTTGGCTAAACTAAAGCAAAGCTTTGGTAATACGTTTAGTTTTTTTGCCGACAGCTGGGCAGAACTTAAGAAAGTTCGCTGGCCAAATCGTAAAGAGTTGACAAGCTACTCGATCGTCGTTCTTTTAACGATCACGTTTGTAACGATTTACTTCTGGCTTCTTGACATCGGGATCTCGACTCTGGTTGAACTCATTGTTTAAGAAGGGTCCAAAGGTGGATTAGTGATGGAAAAAAGATGGTACGTCGTGCACACTTACTCCGGGTATGAGAACAAGGTGAAAGTCAACCTGGAACGCCGTGTTGAATCAATGGGCATGGAAGACAAGATCTTCCGCGTGCTCGTTCCTATGGAAGATGAAGTGGTAGAGAAGGACGGTAAGAAAAAGACCGTTCAACGCAAAGTCTACCCTGGCTATGTTCTTGTGGAAATGGTTCAAACCGACGATTCATGGTACGTTGTTCGTAATACGCCAGGCGTAACTGGATTCGTAGGTTCAACTGGGTCCGGTTCGAAGCCGACTCCTCTATTGCCCGATGAAGTGGAGCAAATCCTCAAGCATATGGGTATGGAAGAGCCGAAGCCGAAGATCGAATTCGAACTGAAAGAAACGGTTCGCGTCAAAGTAGGTCCTTTCGCAGACTTTGTCGGTTCAGTAGAAGAAATTTTGCTCGACAAAGCGAAGTTGAAAGTTCATGTCAACATGTTTGGCAGGGAAACCCCTCTTGAGCTCGACTATACTCAAGTGGAAAAGATTTAATATCCGGTTTCCAAGTCCGCTTGGAATACTTTAGTGTATTTCATCGGATCGTGTAATGCTTTAGGATTACAAGGTAAGGAGGTATGAGTCATGGCAAAAAAGGTCATCAAGATGGTCAAACTGCAAGTTCCTGCAGGCAAAGCTAACCCAGCGCCACCAATCGGTCCGGCACTAGGTCAAGCAGGCGTTAACATCATGGCTTTCTGTAAAGAGTTCAACGCTCGTACTGCGGATCAAGCTGGTCTGATTATTCCAGTCGTGATCACTGTATTCGAAGACCGTTCCTTTACTTTCGAGACTAAAACGCCGCCGGCTGCTGTATTGCTCCGCGTTGCTGCTGGTATCGAAAAAGGTTCAGGTGAGCCGAACAAGAAAAAAGTTGCTACTGTGAAACGCGATAAAGTTCGTGAAATCGCAGAGCAAAAAATGCAAGATCTAAACGCAGCTTCTGTTGAAGCAGCTATGCGTATGGTTGAAGGTACAGCGCGCAGTATGGGCGTAACAATCGTTGACTAATTCCGCATAGGCTATTACAGCTTTAGCGGGATTAGGACGATCTGTCTTGCGAAGCCAATCGGCTTTCGCAGGTGGGAGGATCATCCCTAAGAGGGTGTTCCGCTATACCACATAAGGAGGAGAACAAAATGGCTAAACACGGTAAAAAATATGTTGAAGCTGCTAAGCTGATCAACAGCGAAGCAACTTACGAGCCGGCTGAAGCGATTGAACTCGTTAAGAAGGCTGCGACAGCTAAATTCGACGAATCCGTTGAAGTAGCAGTTCGTCTGGGCGTTGACCCACGTAAACAAGACCAAGCAGTGCGCGGCGTCGTAGTACTTCCGCACGGTACTGGTAAAACTAAACGCGTTCTCGTTTTCGCAAAAGGCGAAAAAGCGAAAGAAGCGGAAGCTGCAGGCGCTGACTTTGTTGGCGACGCAGACATGATCAACAAAATCCAACAAGGCTGGTTCGAATTCGACGTTTGCGTAGCAACGCCGGACATGATGGCTGAAGTTGGTAAACTTGGACGTATCCTCGGCGGTAAGGGCTTGATGCCTAACCCGAAAGCTGGTACAGTAACATTTGATGTTACGAAAGCCGTTCAAGAAATCAAAGCCGGTAAGATTGAATACCGTCTTGATAAAGCAGGTCAAATCCACGCTCCAATCGGTAAAGTATCGTTCGATGCTGAGAAGCTGAACGAGAACCTTAAAGCATTGGTTGATGCTTTGGTTCGCGCTAAACCGGCTGCTGCTAAAGGTATTTACCTGAAAAACATCGCCGTTTCCTCGACTATGGGCCCTGGCGCTCGTGTATCGACTGCGAACTATCGCTAAGAAACGGAACTTAATTTCGAACACGCATACCGAAGACAGTAGGTGCCATTAGGCTTAATTTCCTACCGAGGTGTTATGATAAAACGTTTGTAAGCGAGCCAAGGCCAATCGGCCTTGCCGCGATAACGACATCATGGCCTTCGCAACGTCTGCGAAGGCCTTTCTCATGCATCGAGGCGAGGAAAGCCCGTCGTATATCGGAATGTACAATATTACGGGAGGTGTACAGTTTGGCTAACGCAAAGATCATCCAAGAGAAACAAGAAGCAGTATCAGTAATCGCGGCTAAGATCTCTGAGAGCTCGAGCACGGTTGTTGCTGACTATCGCGGATTGAACGTTGCGCAAGTTACTGAACTTCGGAAACAACTCCGCGAAGCGGGCATTGAATTCCAAGTTTTGAAAAACTCGCTCGTTCGCCGTGCAACTGAAGGAACGGATTTCGCAGCTTTGAACGATATCCTGACTGGTCCTACAGCAATCGCATTCGGCAAAGAAGACGCCGTTGCTCCAGCTAAAATCTTGAACGATTTTGCTAAGAAAAACGACGCTTTGAAACTTAAAGGCGGTATCGTTGAAGGTAAAGTCGTTGATATGGATCAAATCAAAGCTCTTGCAGAGCTTCCGTCCCGCGACGGTTTGCTTTCCATGCTCCTCAGCGTATTGCAAGCTCCTATGCGCAACTTCGCGCTTGCAGTTAAAGCAGTCGGCGAGAAGCAAGAAGCACAAGCTTAAGAAACAACGCAACATTGCTAATGATGTAACTGTTATCCGGCTTATGCCGGTCGCATAATGCTAGAAAACCAAAAAAACTAAACCAAATTTCCGGAGGTATAACCATGTCTAAAGAGCAAATCTTGGAAGCCATCAAAGTTATGACCGTTCTTGAACTGAACGACCTTGTTAAAGCAATCGAAGAAGAATTCGGCGTAACTGCTGCAGCTCCAGTAGCTGCTGGTGGCGCAGCAGTAGCTGTTGAAGCTGAGCAATCCGAATTCGACGTTATCCTTAACAACGCTGGCGCATCGAAAATCAACGTAATCAAAGTTGTTCGCGAAATCACAGGTCTTGGCCTGAAAGAAGCGAAAGACTTGGTTGACAGCGCTCCTAAAGCAATCAAAGAAAAAGTTGCTAAAGAAGAAGCTGAAGCTGTTGCAGCTAAACTTACTGAAGCTGGCGCTTCCGTAGAAGTTAAGTAATATCGCTTAAATTGCATACAGCAGGGACATAAGCATACGCTGTGGCCTCGCTGACGAGCCCCTTGGAACCGCATGGTTTCAAGGGGTTCGTTGCATGTTATAAGCTAATAGCTAAAGGATGACGGAAGGGAAGCCGAACATGTCGAATCATTATTATTCTGAAAGCCCGGAAGTAAAACATAACCGGCAGCAGCATACCTTTGATCTGCGCGGCTATGCCTTTCGTTTTATGACGGATGCCGGCGTATTCTCCAAGACGGGTGTCGATTACGGCAGCCGAGTGTTGATTGATGTCATGGAGATTGCGGGCGATGCGAAGGTGCTTGATGTCGGTTGCGGCTACGGCCCGATCGGGCTGACGGCTGCGAAGCTGGCGCAGCAAGGTCATGTGACGATGATTGATATTAATGAACGAGCGGTAGAGTTGTCTCGCGAGAATGCTCGACTTAACGGCATATCGAATGTAACGGTAGTGCAGAGTGATATCTATGCTGCGGTGAAAGAGCAACGATTCAATACCATTGTAACGAATCCGCCTATTCGCGCGGGAAAAGCAGTCGTTCATCGTATCTTCGAGGAGGGCTATGAGCTGCTTGAGCCAGGCGGAACGATGTGGGTTGTGATTCAGAAGAAGCAAGGAGCGCCGTCAGCGGAGGCGAAGCTTAAGGACTTGTTCGGAGAGCATGAGGTCGAGGAAGTTACGAAGGATAAAGGCTATCGGATCTTCAAAGCTACTCGAACATAAGCAGTGAAAAAGTTTTCAAAGAATGTTTTGCAAAATAGTTTGACTTGACTTTTTGGATATGGTAATATTATAAAATGTCAGCATTAAATTGGGCTCAATCTCTTTAGTCAACTAAAATGTCAAGTATGATTTTTTGGGCGCGGATTGCATAAGATATGCAAGTTTGACGTATAATGTTTACATTTTGGGCAAAATTACTTGATATGTGACCATCGCGCCGCGCTGCGAATGGTTGGCTGCCGGAAACACGCTCTTTTTTCGAACTATTCGATAAGGGCTTTTCTTTATTTAACTATATAGGTGGCTGGTGCCGGCTATGAGTGACGCAGTAAGTATCGATGCTGTGAGACAGACATGAGGGGTGAGGTTAAGTTGGCAGGACAACTTGTTCAGTATGGTCGGCGAGCGCGCAGAAGCTACGCCCGAATCAACGAGGTGCTGGAAGTCCCGAACCTGATTGAAATCCAACAAAAATCGTATGAGAAGTTCTTGGACAACGATTTAATTGAATTGTTTCAGGATATTTCTCCGATTTCGGACTTTACGGGCAATCTATCGCTTGAGTTTATCGACTATGGCTTAGGCGAACCGAAATATTCGGTCGATGAATCAAAAGAGCGCGACGTGACGTATGCAGCTCCTTTACGCGTTAAGGTACGACTTTTCAATAAGGAGACCGGCGAGGTAAAGGAACAAGAAGTGTTCATGGGTGATTTCCCGCTTATGACTGAGACAGGCACGTTTATTATTAACGGGGCCGAGCGGGTTATAGTCAGCCAATTGGTGCGCTCCCCGAGTGTGTACTTCAGCACGAAGGTTGATAAGAACGGGAAGAAGAACTACACGGCAACGGTTATTCCGAACCGTGGTGCTTGGCTGGAGCTTGAAACGGATGCCAAGGATATTGTTTACGTTCGTATTGACCGGACCCGGAAAATTCCGGTAACGGTGCTTTTGCGTGCACTTGGTTTTGGCACAGACGCTGAGATTCTCGAGCTGCTAGGCCATGATGAGTACATTCGCAATACGCTAGACAAGGACAATACGGATTCCACGGAGAAAGCGCTGATCGAGATTTACGAGCGTCTTCGTCCAGGTGAGCCGCCGACTTTGGATAATGCGAAGAGCTTGCTTGTAGCTCGTTTCTTTGATCCAAAACGATATGACCTGGCCAATGTCGGCCGTTACAAAATAAACAAGAAGCTTCATATCAAAAATCGTTTGTTCAACCAGAAGCTCGCTGAGAACTTGGTTGATCCGACTACAGGCGAGATTATCGCTGAGGCGGGACAAATGATCGACCGTCGCTTGCTTGACGAGATTCTCGAGAAGCTGGAGACGGATGTGGGCTTCAAGACTTATCACGTCGCTAACGGTGTTCTTGATGCTGATAGTATTCCGCTGCAAACGATCAGCGTATTCTCGCCGCTTGACGAGAACAAAGTCATTAAAGTTATCGCAAATGGCGTTATTGATAAATCCGTTAAGCACATTACGCCTGCGGACATCATTTCCTCCATTAACTATTTCATTAACTTGCTCCACGGCGTTGGAAGCACGGACGATATTGACCATCTCGGCAACCGTCGTCTGCGTTCCGTAGGCGAATTGCTGCAGAACCAATTCCGTATCGGTCTTTCCCGTATGGAACGCGTTGTGCGCGAGAGAATGTCGATTCAGGATGCGAATGCGATTACGCCACAGGCGCTAATCAATATCCGTCCCGTTATCGCGTCGATCAAAGAGTTCTTCGGTTCCTCGCAGCTTTCCCAGTTCATGGACCAAACGAATCCGCTTGCTGAATTGACGCATAAGCGTCGTCTATCGGCACTCGGACCAGGCGGTTTGACAAGGGAACGCGCAGGCTTCGAAGTACGTGACGTCCATCACTCTCACTATGGCCGTATGTGTCCAATCGAGACGCCAGAGGGACCGAACATCGGTTTGATCAACTCCTTGTCCTCGTTCGCCCGTATTAACGAGTACGGCTTCATTGAAGCTCCGTATCGTTGGGTTGATCCGAAGACGGGAACTGTTACGGAACAAATCTCTTACATGACTGCCGATGAGGAAGACAACTATATCATCGCGCAAGCGAATGCGAAGCTGACTCCTGAAGGTCAATTTGCTGAAACGAACACAATCGTTCGTTACAACAAACAGGCGGATAACATCTTGACGATGCCTAGCGAACGCGTTGACTACATGGACGTATCGCCTAAGCAGGTTGTGTCGGTTGCGACAGCGCTCATTCCGTTCCTAGAGAACGATGACTCCAACCGCGCTCTAATGGGATCGAACATGCAACGTCAAGCCGTGCCTCTTCTTATCCCGAAAGCGCCGTTCGTCGGTACGGGTATGGAGCATAAGGCTGCAAAAGATTCTGGTGTATGTATTGTTGCCAAATATGACGGAATTATCGAGCGTTCGTCAGCTAACGAAATTTGGCTGCGCCGCGTTGAGATCATTGACGGCAAACCGGTAACAGGCGACTTGGTTAAGCACAAGCTTCATAAGTTTATGCGTTCCAACCAAGGTACGTGCATTAACCAACGTCCGCTTGTACGCAAAGGCGACGTAATCAAGAAAGGCGATATTCTCGCAGACGGCCCTTCCACGGAACAAGGCGAATTGGCGCTTGGACGCAACGTTGTTGTCGCGTTCATGACGTGGGAAGGTTACAACTACGAGGATGCCATCTTGCTAAGCGAAAAGCTTGTGAAGGAAGACGTGTACACGTCCATTCACATTGAAGAATATGAGTCCGAAGCTCGTGATACGAAGCTTGGACCGGAAGAAATTACACGCGACATTCCGAACGTCGGCGAAGATGCGCTCCGCAACCTCGACGAACGCGGCATTATCCGTGTCGGTGCTGAGATTAACGCAGGAGACATCCTCGTCGGTAAAGTAACGCCTAAGGGCGTAACAGAGCTGACGGCCGAGGAAAGATTGCTCCACGCAATCTTCGGCGAGAAAGCTCGCGAAGTTCGTGATACATCGCTCCGCGTACCGCATGGTACGGACGGCATCGTTGTAGACGTGAAGGTGTTCACTCGTGAGAACGGCGACGAATTGCCGCCAGGCGTTAACCAGTTGGTTCGTGCTTACATCGCTCAGAAGCGTAAAATTTCTGAAGGCGATAAAATGGCCGGACGTCATGGTAACAAAGGGGTTATCGCCCGCATCATGCCAGAAGAGGATATGCCGTTCCTACCGGACGGTACACCAGTAGAAGTCGTACTGAATCCGCTCGGCGTACCTTCGCGGATGAACATCGGTCAAGCGCTTGAAGTTCACCTTGGTATGGCTTGTAAGCATCTCGGCATTCACGCCGCAACGCCTGTATTCGACGGCGCGCGCGAGAATGACGTATTCGATACGATGGAAGAAGCCGGCATGCAGCGTAATGGTAAGACTGTCCTTTATGACGGTCGTACCGGCGAGAACTTCGAACGTGAAGTTACAGTTGGCGTCATGTACATGATCAAACTGGCGCACATGGTTGACGATAAAATCCATGCTCGTTCGACGGGCCCTTACTCGCTCGTTACGCAACAGCCTCTCGGCGGTAAAGCGCAATTCGGCGGACAACGTTTCGGGGAGATGGAAGTATGGGCGCTTGAGGCATATGGCGCAGCGTACACACTCCAAGAAATTCTTACCGTCAAATCCGATGACGTGGTCGGCCGTGTGAAAACATACGAATCGATCGTCAAAGGCGAGAATGTTCCTGAACCGGGTGTTCCAGAATCGTTCAAAGTATTGATCAAAGAGCTTCAAAGCTTGGGCATGGACGTTAAGATCCTGACTGAGAATGAAGAAGAGATCGAGATGAAGGAAATGGACGACGAGGAAGAGAACACTGGCGATAAACTTAATCTTAATCTAGAAGGCACTGAAGTCGGCGCTGAATAAAGCATTCGCCTGAATTCCGAGTAGCGTCACGCGCTCCTCGGAATTCGGCAGTTTACGCATAAAGACATAGTTATAGATGACGAAGGAGGGTTGCTCCTTGTTGGACGTGAACAACTTCGAGTATATGAAAATCGGTCTGGCTTCGCCTGACAAAATTCGCTCGTGGTCCCGCGGAGAAGTTAAGAAACCGGAGACAATCAACTATAGGACGTTAAAACCGGAGAAGGAAGGTCTCTTCTGCGAGAAAATCTTTGGACCTACTAAGGACTGGGAATGTCATTGCGGCAAATACAAACGCGTTCGTTACAAAGGCGTAGTCTGTGACCGCTGTGGCGTCGAAGTTACTCGCGCGAAAGTTCGCCGCGAGCGTATGGGACATATCGAGCTTGCAGCTCCTGTCTCCCATATCTGGTACTTCAAAGGTATTCCAAGCCGCATGGGCCTTGCGCTTGATATGTCCCCTCGTTCGCTTGAGGAGATTATTTATTTCGCATCTTACGTTGTTACCGATCCAGGTGAAACTCCGCTTGAGAAGAAACAACTATTGTCTGAGAAAGAATACCGCAGCTATCGTGAGAAGTACGGTTTCGGCTTCCATGCAGGCATGGGTGCTGAGGCGGTTAAGAAGCTTCTTCAAGATATCGACATCGAAAAAGAGCTTGAGCAACTGAAGGAAGAGCTGCGTACGGCTCAAGGTCAACGCCGTAACCGTGCGATCAAGCGTCTTGAAGTCGTCGAAGCATTCCGTAATTCCGGCAACGAGCCGGAGTGGATGATTTTGGACGTGCTTCCGGTCATTCCTCCTGAGCTTCGCCCAATGGTACAACTCGACGGCGGCCGTTTCGCAACATCCGACCTTAACGATTTGTATCGCCGTGTAATTAACCGGAACAACCGTCTGAAACGCCTGCTTGATCTCGGTGCACCAGACATTATCGTACAGAATGAGAAGCGCATGCTTCAAGAAGCAGTTGACGCATTGATCGATAATGGTCGTCGCGGCCGTCCTGTTACGGGACCGGGCAACCGTCCATTGAAATCTCTCAGCCATATGCTCAAAGGTAAGCAAGGACGTTTCCGTCAGAACTTGCTCGGTAAACGGGTTGACTATTCCGGTCGTTCCGTTATCGTCGTAGGTCCTAACCTGAAGATGTTCCAGTGCGGCCTTCCGAAGGAAATGGCACTTGAGCTGTTCAAGCCGTTCGTCATGAAGGAACTCGTCAACAAAGGCCTTGCGCATAACATTAAGAGCGCGAAGCGTAAAGTTGAACGTGTAAGCCCTGAAGTGTGGGACGTTCTTGAAGAAGTGATCAAGGAGCATCCGGTATTGCTCAACCGTGCCCCGACGCTTCACAGACTCGGTATCCAAGCGTTCGAGCCTATCTTGGTTGAAGGTAAAGCGATCAAGCTTCACCCGCTCGTATGTACAGCTTACAACGCTGACTTCGACGGTGACCAAATGGCCGTTCACGTACCGTTGTCCGCAGAAGCGCAAGCGGAAGCTCGTCTTCTTATGCTTGCATCGGGCAATATCTTGAACCCGAAAGACGGTAAGCCAGTCGTTACGCCATCGCAGGATATGGTTCTCGGCAGCTACTATCTGACGATGGACAACAAAGAGTCCAAAGGCAGCGGTTCGGTATTCGGTACGGTCAACGAAGCAATCTCCGCTTATCAACGCGGTATTGTATCGTTGCACGCGCGTATCTTCGTTCCGGTTCGCGTATTGAAAAAAGTTAATTTCACCGAACAGCAGCAAAACTCGTTGCTCGTTACTACGGTTGGTAAAGTCATCTTCAACGAAATTTTCCCTGAAGATTTCCCTTATATCAACGAAGCAACGAAGACGAATCTGCTTCACGGTACGCCAGATAAATATTTCGTATACGAAAAAGGTGCAGACCTTGTTAAGTTTGCGGATGAATTGAACACCCCTGGCGCGGTAGGCAAAGACTACCTTGCGCTTGTAATCGCGGAATGTTTCCGTCAATACCACACAACGCTTACGGCAGTCATTCTTGACCGCATTAAGCAGCTTGGTTTCACTTATTCCACAAAGGCTGGTATTACGATCGGCGTATCCGACGTTATCATCCCGGTAGAAAAAGCAGAAATCATGAAACGTTCCGACGATAAGGTCGCTACCGTTATGAATCAATACCGTCGTGGTCTGATTACGAACGAAGAGCGTTATGACCGTATCATCACGATTTGGAGCGCGTGTAAAGACGAAATTACCGAAGTCCTCATGAAATCGATGGATCGTTACAACAACATCATGCTCATGGTGGATTCGAAAGCACGGGGTAACAAATCGCAAATTACTCAGCTCGGCGGTATGCGTGGTCTGATGGCCAATCCATCCGGCCGTATCATCGAGTTGCCAATCAAATCGAACTTCCGTGAAGGTCTTACCGTCCTCGAGTACTTTATCTCGACGCATGGTGCGCGTAAAGGTTTGGCCGATACAGCACTTCGTACAGCCGATTCGGGTTACTTGACTCGTCGTTTGGTTGACGTTGCGCAGGACGTTATCGTTCGTGAAGAAGATTGCGGAACAGATAAAGGCTTCACGGTTAGCAAGATTCAAGACGGTAAAGAAGTTATCGAGGATCTGTACGACCGTATTGAAGGACGTTACTCCTTCGAGACTGTTCGTCATCCGAAGACTGGCGAAATTATCGTTAACCGCAGTGAACTGATCGATTCGAACAAAGCGGATGCGATCATCGATGCAGGTGTTGAGAAGCTGCAGATTCGTTCTGTACTTAGCTGCCGCGCTCGTCATGGCGTATGTAAAGTGTGCTACGGCCGTAACTTGGCTACTGGCAAGCACGTTGAGATTGGTGAAGCGGTAGGTATTATCGCGGCTCAATCGATCGGCGAACCAGGAACACAGCTCACGATGCGTACGTTCCATACGGGCGGCGTTGCCGGCGACGACATCACGCAAGGTTTGCCGCGTATTCAGGAGTTGTTCGAGGCGCGTAATCCGAAAGGCCAAGCGATCATTTCCGAGCTTGACGGCGTCATCAAGGAAATTCGCGAGGCGAAGGACCGTCGTGAAATCGAAGTTCAAGGCGAAGCAGAATCGAAAGTATATGCAGTTACTTATGGTTCGCGTATCCGCGTAACGGAAGGCCAGCATATCGAAGCAGGCGACGAGCTGACAGACGGCTCGATCGATCCGAAAGACATGCTGCGCATCAAAGGTATCCGCGGCGTACAGAACTACATTTTGCAAGAAGTACAGCGCGTTTACCGGAATCAGGGCGTAGAAATCAATGACAAGCACGTTGAAGTCATGATTAAACAAATGCTCCGTAAAATCCGTATCGTAGACGCTGGCGGTACAACTCTTCTTCCAGGTGCGTTCGTCGACATTCATGAATATGAGTCGCAGAACCGCGAGGCCATCTTCTCTGATAAAGAGCCAGCTGTCGCTAAGCCGGTATTGCTCGGTATTACGAAAGCGTCGCTTGAAACGGATTCGTTCTTGTCGGCGGCATCGTTCCAAGAAACGACGCGCGTATTGACCGATGCTGCTATCAAAGGCAAAGTCGACCAATTGCTTGGCTTGAAAGAGAACGTAATTATCGGTAAGCTGATTCCAGCAGGTACCGGTATGCAGCGTTACCGCAATATCCACTTCGTGGGTATGGAAGATGAAGAAGGTAATCCAATTGTCCAAGAAGAAGCTACGGAAGCAGTAGCTATCGAATAGATAGCAGTCCATGGCTGACTCAGATAGGTAATGAATGAAGAATGAAGTGATACATGCACCCGTTCGTTCGATACGAACGGGCTGCGTGGATCGCTTTTTCTTTTGCGATAATGCAGTAAATCATGTATGGGATTAATTATTAATTCAGTAGAAATATGAATTTTAGAGGATTACACTTGACATGTACACAGTATAGATGCTAATATGTCGAAGTGTGCCTGATGACTAGGAATTAGAAATTCGTATGTTCATTTATGAACCGCCTGGTTCTGTGGGCTTAAATGGGGTAAAATGTCTACCGTATTAAAGACATTGATATAGGGGAAGGGGGTGGCAACATGCCAACAATTAACCAGCTGGTCCGCAAAGGACGTCAAGCGAAAGTCGTTAAATCGAAATCGCCAGCATTGCAAAAAGGTTTCAACGCTCTGAAACGTGAAGCTACTAACATCAGCGCTCCTCAAAAACGCGGTGTGTGCACTCGTGTAGGTACAATGACTCCAAGGAAACCGAACTCCGCGCTTCGTAAATATGCTCGTGTTCGTCTGACGAACCGTCTAGAGGTTACGGCTTACATTCCGGGTATCGGACACAACTTGCAAGAGCATAGCGTTGTTTTGATCCGCGGCGGTAAAGTAAAAGACTTAGCAGGAGTACGTTATCATATCGTTCGCGGCGCGCTTGATACTGCAGGTGTTAACAACCGTATGCAAGCTCGTTCGAAATATGGTACAAAACGTCCTAAAGTTAAAAAATCGTAAGAATAACTCTATTGAGTTATTAACAAGCTAGAACAAGCGACTATAAGAAGAAAGGGGGACTTTACATGCCACGCAAAGGTCCTGTAACGAAGCGCGATGTGCTTCCAGATCCGATGTATAACAGCAAGCTGGTAACGCGCCTAATCAACCGCATTATGCTTGACGGTAAAAGAGGCGTAGCAGCAACACTGCTATACGATGCTTTCAAATTGATTCAAGAGCGCTCGGGTAAAGATCCGATGGAGGTTTTTGAAACAGCTTTGAAAAACATTATGCCGGTTCTTGAGGTTAAAGCTCGCCGTGTAGGCGGCGCTAACTATCAAGTGCCTATCGAAGTTAAACCAGAGCGCCGTACGGCACTTGGTCTCCGTTGGCTCGTGAACTACTCACGTAACCGCGGCGAGAAAACGATGGAAGAGCGTCTAGCTGCTGAAATCCTGGATGCTTCGAACAACACTGGCGCTTCTGTTAAGAAACGCGAAGATACGCACAAAATGGCTGAAGCAAACAAAGCGTTTGCTCACTACCGCTGGTAGAATCTTAACAATCGAGAGGAGACCATTTTATGTCAAGAGAGTTCTCCTTGAATAATACGCGCAATATCGGGATCATGGCGCATATTGATGCTGGTAAAACGACTACGACTGAACGGATCTTGTTCTTCACGGGCCGTACTCATAAAATCGGTGAGGTGCACGAAGGTGCAGCTACGATGGACTGGATGGAACAAGAACAAGAACGCGGTATTACGATTACGTCTGCCGCTACAACCGCTCAATGGAACGGTCACCGCATCAATATTATCGACACCCCGGGACACGTTGACTTCACAGTTGAAGTTGAACGTTCCCTGCGCGTATTGGACGGGGCTGTTGGGGTTTTCAGTGCGAAAGAAGGCGTTGAGCCACAGTCTGAAACGGTATGGCGTCAAGCTGACCGTTACAACGTACCACGTATCGCTTACGTCAATAAGATGGACATCATTGGCGCAGACTTCCTGAATGTTATTAAAGACATGCGCGAGCGTCTGCAAGCTAATGCTGTTGCGATCCAAATACCGATCGGCGCTGAGAGTGATTTTGTTGGCGTTATCGATATCGTAGAACGCATAGCATACAAGTACAAAGATGATACAGGTAAAGATCCAATTCAAGTTGAGATTCCTGCTGAGTACGCCGACCAAGTCGAAGAACTTCGTACGGAATTGATTGAAAAGGTTGCAGAACTGGATGAAGAATTAACGATGAAATATTTGGAAGGTGAAGAACTCACTATTCCAGAAATTAAAGCAGCACTCCGTAAAGGCGTATGCGAAGTTAAAATCTTCCCAGTAATCGTTGGATCCTCGTACCGCAATAAAGGTGTTCAATTGATGTTGGATGCGGTTGTTGACTACCTTCCATCCCCACTCGATGTACCGGCAATCAAAGGTACGCTCGAGGATGGAGAAGAAGGAGCACGACCATCGTCTGATACAGAGCCGTTCTCGGCTTTGGCATTCAAAATCATGACGGACCCTTATGTTGGTCGTTTGACGTTCTTCCGTGTGTATTCGGGTATACTGAAATCCGGTTCGTATGTTCTTAACTCAACTAAGGGCAAACGTGAACGTATTGGACGTATTCTTCAAATGCATGCGAACTCGCGTCAAGAAATCTCTGAAGTGTATTCCGGCGACATCGCTGCAGCTGTTGGTCTTAAAGACACAACAACTGGTGATACACTTTGCGATGAGAAAGCGATCATCATCCTTGAGTCGATGAACTTCCCAGAACCGGTTATCTCGGTTGCTATCGAACCAAAAACGAAAGCTGACCAAGACAAACTCGGTATTGCGATTTCTAAACTCGCTGAAGAAGATCCTACCTTCCGTGCACATACGGACGAAGAAACAAACCAAACGATTATTTCTGGTATGGGTGAGCTTCACCTTGAAATTCTCGTTGACCGTATGTTCCGTGAATTCAAAGTTGAGACAAACGTTGGTAAACCACAAGTTGCTTACCGTGAAACGTTCCGTCAAGCTGCGAAAGTTGAAGGTAAGTTCGTTCGTCAATCCGGTGGTAAAGGTCAATTCGGACATTGTTGGGTTGAATTCTCACCACTTGAGCCAGGTTCAGGCTTCATATTCGAAAACAAAACAGTCGGCGGTTCGATTCCACGTGAATTTATCGCTCCTATCCAGGCTGGTATTGAAGAGTCGATGAAGAACGGCGTAGTTGCCGGCTTCCCGCTCGTTGATGTCAAAGCTGTTGTTGTAGACGGATCTTATCATGATGTCGACTCCTCCGAGATGGCGTTCAAAATTGCAGGTTCGATGGCGCTTAAAGCTGCCAAAGAAAAATGTAAGCCAGTATTGCTCGAGCCAATCATGAAAGTTGAAGTTACTGTTCCTGAAGAGTACATGGGCGATGTTATGGGTATGCTTAACTCCCGTCGTGGTCGTATCGAAGGTATGGATTCGCGCGCAGGCGCTCAAATCATCCGTGCTAAGGTGCCTCTCTCCGAGATGTTTGGTTACTCCACAACACTTCGTTCCGGTACACAAGGACGCGGCGTATTCTCGATGGAGCTTTCTCACTATGAAGAAGTTCCTAAGTCGATCGCTGAAGAAATTATTTCCAAGCACAAAGGCACTGAGTAATCACTGCGTTTGGCTAACTAAAGTTTGTTTTAGGCCGTCATCAGGTTTGCTTGCACTCTAGGTGTCGGCCCACACATAAAAAATATGATGGTATATGAGGAGGATTAAGTTCAATGGCTAAGGCAAAATTTGAACGTAATAAACCGCACGTTAACATTGGTACTATCGGTCACGTCGATCACGGTAAAACAACATTGACGGCTGCTATTACAACTGTTCTTTCCAAAAAATACGGCGGTGCAGCAGTAGCATTCGACCAAATCGATAAAGCTCCAGAAGAGCGCGAGCGCGGTATCACAATCTCGACAGCTCACGTTGAGTATGAGACGCCAGCTCGTCACTACGCACACGTTGACTGCCCAGGTCACGCCGACTACGTTAAAAACATGATCACTGGTGCTGCTCAAATGGACGGAGCTATTCTTGTAGTATCCGCTACTGACGGCCCAATGCCACAAACTCGTGAGCACATCTTGCTTTCGAAACAAGTAGGCGTGCCTTACATCGTTGTATTCCTGAACAAATGCGACATGGTTGAAGACGAAGAGCTTCTTGAGCTTGTTGAGATGGAAGTTCGCGACCTTCTTTCCGAGTATGAGTTCCCAGGCGACGACACTCCAATCATCCGCGGCGCAGCTCGTGAAGCACTTGCTAACCCTGACGGTCCTTGGGCTGACAAAATCGTTGAATTGTTCGAACAAGTTGACACTTATATCCCAACTCCAGAACGCGACACGGCTAAGCCTTTCCTTATGCCTGTCGAGGACGTATTCACAATCACAGGCCGTGGTACAGTTGCTACAGGTCGCGTAGAGCGTGGCGTTATCAAAGTTGGCGACGAGATCGAAATCATCGGTCTTGCTGAAGAGTCCCGTAAATCCGTAGTAACAGGCGTTGAAATGTTCCGCAAATTGCTTGACTCCGCTCAAGCTGGCGACAACGTTGGCGCATTGCTTCGTGGTGTAGACCGCAGCAACATCGAGCGTGGTCAAGTATTGGCTAAACCGGGTTCGGTTAAGCCACACACGAACTTCACTGCTCAAATTTACGTTCTTACTAAAGAAGAGGGTGGCCGTCACAAGCCTTTCTTCACAGGCTACCGTCCACAGTTCTACTTCCGTACAACTGACGTAACGGGTATCATCAACCTGCCAGAAGGCACTGAGATGGTTATGCCTGGCGACAACATCACTGTAACGGTTGAGCTTATCGCTCCAATCGCTGTTGAAGAGGGAACTCGTTTCTCGATTCGTGAAGGCGGCCGTACAGTAGGCGCTGGCGCAGTAGCAACTATCCAAAAATAATAAACGCGGCCTTAGGCCGACGTTTGTAACGAGAAGCTCCCACATCTGTGGGAGCTTCTTTATATTACAAGTATATTTGGATATTTTTCATGTAACTAATGATTGACGGTATGTGGTTTCGACCTTTAATATTAAATGTAATGCAAAGGTTGTCCACGTTCAGAAGGTATTCAGACAGTATAGGCAGACATATTTCTTCCGGGAAAAGGTATAGCCTTATTTGTATTGCATGGATTTCCTTCTATGAGAATAACGTTGACGGTACACATTATGAGAGGGGTATATCAAATGAAAAAAAAGTTTTGGTTAGGCGTTACGCTTGCGGCAGTTATGGCTGTAACGGCGGCATGCGGTGCGAACGGTTCCGACAATACGAATACAGGATCGAACAACAACACAGGCAATACTGGCGGGGATGCAGAAAAAACGTATACGATTGCGATTTCGCAATTGGTTGAGCATCCGTCGCTCGATGCGACAAAAGAAGGTTTTCTTGCAGCATTGAAGGATGCGGGCATCGAAGAAGGCAAGAACCTAAAGATCGATATGAACAACGCACAAGCGGATACGGCAAACAGCAAAACGATTTCTCAGAAAATCGCTTCGGGCAAAGCGGACCTTGCACTTGGGATCGCAACAATGACGGCTCAGAACTTGGCTGAGGACGTAACGAACATCCCAGTCTTGTTCGCAGCAGTAACAGATCCGATCGATGCAGGCATCGTTAAGCAACTTCAAGCCCCAGGCGGCAACGTGACGGGCGCTTCCGATACAAACCCGGATGCGGTTAAGCAAACAATGGATTTCATCGCTGCCGAGCTTCCAGAAGTGAAGAAAGTAGGCCTGGTTATCAACGAGGGAGAACCAAATGCTGTAGTTATGGCTAAATATGCCGAAGAAGCACTTTTAGCACATGGCATCGAACTTGTTAAAGCTCCTATCGTTAATATTTCCGATGTACAACAAGCTGCCGAGTCTTTGGTTGGTCGTGTAGATGCTATTTACATTACGCTTGACAACAACGTTGTAAGCGGCGTGGATTCTATTATTGAAGTGGCTAACAAAAACGACATTCCGTTCTTCTCCGCCGACCGTGATACGGTTGAAAAAGGAGCCTTCTTAACGGTTGGTTTCAAATACTTCGACCACGGTTATGAAGTTGGACAAATGGCTGTTGAAATTTTGAAAAACGGTAAAAAGCCAGGCGAGATGGACATTACGGTTCCACAAAAGCTGGATTTCATCATGAACCTGAAGGCAGCAGCAGAGCAAGGCATCACGGTTACGGATAAAATGAAAAGCTACGTAAAAGATCCTGAGAATAACATCATCGAGTAAGTCCGGTATCATTGGAATAGAATAAGAATATGAAAACATGCGGGGTGAGCGGTAATTCTGTTCACCCCCTTGTTGTGACAAAGGAGTGGCATAACGATGCTCACATCATTACAGGGTGCTATAGAAAGCGGCCTGTTGTATGCGTTGATGGCGCTTGGCGTCTATATTACGTTTCGCATACTCGACTTTCCGGATTTAACGGTTGACGGAAGCTTCACGACGGGAGCCGCAATAGGCGCTGTCATGACCGTGAATGGTACACCGCCATGGATTGCGGTCATTTGCGCTTTTATCGGCGGTGCGGTTGCAGGTACTTGCACCGGCTTGCTGCATACGAAGGGCAAGATCAATGGCTTGTTGTCCGGTATCATTATGATGATTGCTTTATATTCGATCAACTTGCGTATTCTAGGCAAGCCAAACGTTTCATTGCGTAATATGGACAATGTATTCGACGGTGTTTCGGTGCTGGTGCTTGCCGCAATATTGGCTATTGTGGTTAAGGTATTGTTGGATTTGTTCTTCAAAACCGATGTGGGCTTGAGCTTGCGCGCAACTGGGGATAACTCGCGAATGATTCGGAGCTTCGGTGCAAACACTGACATTACAACGATTTTCGGAATTGCGTTATCCAATGCACTGGTTGCAACATCCGGAGCCCTTATAGCTCAGCAGCAAAAGTTTGCCGACAACAGCATGGGGATCGGGATGATCGTTATCGGACTAGCTTCCGTTATTATTGGCGAGGCGATCTTCGGCTCGCGTTCGATCTTCCGTGCAACGCTGGCTGTCATACTGGGAGCTATTATTTATCGGATTATCTTTGCTCTGGCACTCCGCGTGGAGTGGCTGGAAGCGTCTGATATGAAGCTTATTACGGCGATTATTATTATTTTCGCTCTCGTTGTGCCTTCGGCAAGACGAGCAGTGAAAATGAAGAGCGTCGCCCGTAAACGCACGGCCGAAATGCTGGCCAAGCTTGGCAATGCCTCTCAAGCGGGAGGTGAGCGCTAATGTTGGAGATCGCTAACGTATCGAAGCTCTTCAATCCAGGCACGGTGGATGAGAAGACGGCGCTCGTAGGCGCTAACTTGATCATGAAGCCAGGCGACTTCGTAACCGTAATCGGCAGCAACGGAGCAGGTAAGTCGACGCTAATGAACATTATTTCTGGCGTAATGAAACCGGATGCCGGTGATGTCAAAATTGACGGGAAGGTCATCTCGCCATTGTCCGAGCACCAGCGCAGCCGCTGGATCGGCCGCGTCTTCCAAGATCCGATGGCCGGCACAGCGCCGCGCATGACGATCGAGGAGAATATGGCGATGGCTTATACGCGAGGCAAGTCGCGTGGATTCTCCTTTGGCGTGAACAAAGCGAAACGAGCGATATTCCGTGAAGAGCTGTCTCGCCTAGGCATTGGCCTTGAGAATCGTCTTAATGCCAAGGTTGGTCTGCTGTCAGGCGGCGAGCGTCAAGCACTCAGCTTGCTGATGGCGACGTTCACACGTCCGCAAATCCTTTTGCTGGACGAGCATACGGCGGCGCTGGATCCGGCTCGTGCGGAGCTTATCACGACGCTCACGGAATCGATTGTCCGCGAGATGAATCTTACGACGCTTATGGTTACGCACAATATGGAGCAGGCGATTCGTCTGGGCAACCGCCTGATCATGATGGATAAGGGTCGGATTATCCTTAACGTCAATGAAGACCGCAAGCAGAACTTGACCGTAGAGCAGCTGCTTGGCGAATTCGAACAGATCAGCGGCAAGAAGCTGGCCGACGATCGCATCGTGCTGGGGTAGGTTTGATTGCGGACTGCACTGGGCGATAGCAAAGAGGGAAGCTTAGGGCTATGTGAGGGAGCTGCACTGCGAAGAAGTCGGGGGCTTGCGTCTGCGTTGAAACCGTATTGTCTTGATTAGATTAGTACGCTGTTACAATACTGATTTCAAAAGCAGATCGTAAACTCTCCAGCTCCCCGCCTTCCTCTTCGTTCCGACCTCATCAAACCATATATATAATAGAAGAAACGCGTGCGATCTTTAGTCGCACGCGTTATTTTTGTTGTGACTGAATCGATAGTTCGATTTCGTATAACTAATTTTGACTAACGAACTTCAATATACTCAATAGCGGCATTTCGTCGAACTAATTCGCGAATAATCGCTCAAGACACCAAAAGTGCCGGATTAGCTGCCCGAAATCGAACTAAATGAGCGGTTTTTGGTGTAGAGGACAAATTAGTTTCCCGAAATTCCGCTAATGCGCAGCGGCGATCGGTTGCAGGCTGCATTGATCAACGTTTGTGTATATTCCCTTCTTATTACTAATGAAACGAAGCGAGCGGCGTTATATAATGTGTTTCGGGTCAATAATGAGTGAGGCAACTCATAACGGAACGATGGCATTAGCTACATATGTTCGTTCACATGAAATCGAACGAGCATGCTTTTCTGCTTCGAGCGAGCAGATGAGCAAGTAATGCAGGGAATTGGAATGGAGCAAAGCTGGGCTCGAGCCGGAGAGTTTACGTTCCGCATTTGATACTGTGATGCATCCTTAAACCCTAATCATGGGATCACAGTTTCAATGGCGGACGGAGGCCGAGTGCAGCGTCGCGAAGCGAATAATTCCCCATAATCATTGCCATTCTGCGAGCGAGATTATTATGTTGCAATTGCCTATTAAATTCGGTATAATATTGACTGTTGGTCTGACGTTGCGTTGATGCGAGAGGTTGCCGACACACCCCGCTCCTTTGCCATGGAGCGCGTGAAGGGTTTTTCTCGCGGAGTATGTCCGATAATAAATTGGGCGATAGAAGGAGGGACTTATATGGCAAAGCAAAAGATTCGTATTCGCTTGAAAGCATACGATCACAGAATTCTTGACCAATCCGCAGAGAAGATCGTTGAAACTGCAAAACGTTCCGGTGCAGGTGTATCCGGGCCGATTCCGTTACCAACGGAAAAGCAAATCATCACTATTCTCCGTGCGGTACACAAGTACAAGGATTCCCGGGAGCAGTTCGAACAACGTACACATAAACGTTTGATCGATATTGTTAACCCAACGCCGCAAACGGTTGATGCGTTGATGCGCCTGGATCTACCATCCGGTGTAGATATCGAAATCAAACTGTAATAACAAAAGTAAATGCGATCATAGAAAGGAAATGAGGTGTCAACATGAAAGGTATCTTAGGGAAAAAACTTGGAATGACTCAAGTGTTCACTCCTGAAGGAAACGTAGTTCCAGTAACGGTTATCGAAGCTGGTCCTTGCGTCGTGCTTCAGAAGAAAGACCAAGAGAACGATGGCTACGAAGCCGTTCAATTCGGTTTCTCCGATAAGAAAGAAAGCAGAACGAATAAGCCAGAGATCGGCCACGCTAAGAAAGCTGGCGCGACTCCTAAGCGCTACGTTCGTGAGATTCGCGGTATTAACCTTGGTGATTACGAAGTTGGCCAGGAAGTGAAAGCTGACTTGTTCGCAGAGGGCGAATTCGTTGACGTAACAGGTATTTCGAAAGGTAAAGGCTTTGCCGGCGTTATCAAACGTTGGGGACAAAGCACTGGACCAATGGCACACGGTTCGCGTTACCACCGTGGTCCAGGTTCGATGGGTTCGATCCAAGCTAACCGCGTACCGAAAGGCAAACGCCTTCCAGGTCACATGGGTAACGAAACGATCACAATCCAAAAGCTTGAAATTATCCGTGTAGATGCAGAACGTAACGTTCTTCTTGTAAAAGGTTCGATCCCGGGCCCTAAAAACGGATTCGTTAAAGTGAAACAAACCGTTAAGAAATAATTGCTCTTGAAGAAAGGAGGAACAAGAAATGCCTACAGTTAAAGTATTGAACGTGAGTGGCGCTTCCGTTGGCGAGCTTGAGCTTGCTGAGAACGTATTTGGTATTACACCAAACGCAACGGTTATGCACAGCGCTGTTGTCCTTCAACAAGCTGCTGAACGTCAAGGTACTCACAAAACTAAAGGACGCTCCGAAGTACGCGGCGGCGGTCGTAAACCTTGGAAACAAAAAGGTACTGGCCGTGCTCGTCAAGGTAGCATTCGCTCCCCGCAGTGGGTTGGCGGCGGTACTGTATTCGGACCGACTCCACGCACATACGGATTCAAGCTTCCTAGAAAAGTTCGTCGTCTTGCGATCAAATCCGCATTGTCTTCGAAAGTTATCGCTAACGAAATTATCGTTCTTGATCAACTGACATTCGCGGCTCCTAAGACGAAAGAATTCGCAAACATCTTGAACAACCTTAAGGTTGACCGTAAAGCGCTTGTTGTAACGGCTAACTATGAGGATAACGTAGCATTGTCCGCTCGTAACATTCCGGGCGTGAAATTCGTCGCAGCTGACGGCATCAATGTTCGTGACGTACTTGTGTATGATAAGCTGATCATCACTAAAGAAGCAGTAGAGAAAGTACAGGAGGTGCTTGCGTAATGAAAAATCCACGCGATATTATCAAGCGCCCGGTTATTACGGAACGTACGAGCGATTACATGGCTACAAAACGTTATGTGTTTGAAGTTGATCTTCGTTCGAACAAAACCGAAATCAAACAAGCTATTGAACAAATCTTCAAAGTAAAAGTAACCGGCGTTAACACGATGCGTGTAGCGGGTAAACCAAAACGTTATGGTAAACATAGCGGATACAGACCTGATTGGAAAAAAGCGATCGTTCAACTGAGCGCTGACAGCAAAGAACTTGAGTTCTTTGAAACGTCTGTTTAGAAAAGGAGGGAATACAAGTGCCAATTAAAAAGTACAAACCGACATCGCCAGCTCGTCGTGGTATGTCCGTGTCGACTTTCGAAGAAATTACGACAAGCACACCGGAGAAATCGTTGCTTGCACCGCTTTTCAAAAAAGCTGGTCGTAATAACCAAGGTAAAATTACGGTTCGTCACCATGGCGGCGGACACAAACGTAAATACCGTATTATCGATTTCAAACGTACTAAGGACGGTATCGTAGGTAACGTTGCGACGATCGAATACGATCCGAACCGTACTTCCAATATCGCTTTGATCCATTACGTGGATGGTGCGAAAGCTTACATCATCGCTCCTAAAGGATTGAAAGTCGGCGATCAAGTTATGTCCGGTCCTACGGCTGATATCAAGATCGGCAACGCTTTGCCGCTTGTGAATATCCCGGTCGGTACAGTTATCCACAACATCGAATTGAAACCAGGCAAAGGTGGACAACTTGTTCGCGCTGCTGGTACGGAAGCTCAACTTCTTGGTAAAGAAGAAAACTACGTATCGATTCGTTTGACTTCCGGCGAAGTTCGTCGCATTCTGAACACTTGCCGTGCTACAATCGGTTCTGTTGGTAACGAAGATCACGAACTCGTGAAAATCGGTAAAGCCGGCCGTTCCCGTTGGTTGGGCAAACGTCCAGAAGTCCGCGGCGTAGTAATGAACCCGAACGATCACCCACACGGTGGTGGTGAAGGCCGTGCTCCAATCGGACGTAAATCCCCAATGTCTCCATGGGGCAAACCGACGCTTGGTTACAAAACTCGCAAGAAGAAAAAAGCATCGAGCCAATATATTATTCGTCGTCGCACGAAGTAATAGTCGCTTGATACAAATTGCTTAACACGAACGTTATGTGAAGGGAGGAACACAAATGGGTCGCAGTTTGAAGAAAGGTCCGTTTATTGACGGGTACCTGCTTAAAAAAGTCGAGGTCTTGAACGAAACCGAGAAAAAAGTCGTTATCAAAACCTGGTCCCGCCGCTCGACCATTTTCCCACAATTCATTGGTCACACGTTTGCAGTTTATGATGGTCGTAAGCATGTGCCGGTTTATGTAACGGAAGATATGGTTGGACACAAGCTTGGTGAATTCGCACCAACTCGTACGTACAAAGGCCATGCCGGCGAAGACAAAAAAACGGGCAGACGTTAATTTGCCCTTTATCACCTTTAATGAACGAGAGGAGGTTCCTACATGCAAGAAGCTAAAGCGCACGTTAAATTCGTTCGTATTGCTCCGCGCAAAGCGATGCTCGTTGCTGATTTGATCCGTGGCAAGCAAGTTGGCGAAGCGATTGCCATTCTGCGTCACACGCCGAGATCCGCTTCCCCAATTCTGGAGAAGTTGCTGAACTCTGCTATAGCGAATGCTGAGCACAACTACCAGCTAGACGTTAACAAATTGGTTATATCGCAAGCTTTCGTTAACCAAGGGCCAACGATGAAACGTTTCCGTCCTCGTGCTATGGGACGTGCAAGCCGGATCAATAAAAGAACCAGCCACATCACCTTAGTGGTATCTGAAAAATAAGGAGGGATTACGTGTGGGTCAAAAGGTAAATCCAGTTGGCTTCCGTGTCGGAGTTATCCGCGATTGGGAGTCGAAATGGTTCGCAGGCAAAGATTTTGGCGATCTTCTGATGGAAGACGTTAAAATTCGTGAATATTTGAAAAACAAGCTGAAAGATGCAGCTGTTTCCCATATCGAGATCGAACGTGCAGCTAACCGCGTAAACGTAACGATCCAAACTGCTAAACCGGGCATGGTTATCGGTAAAGGCGGTTCCGAGGTGGAAAACCTACGTACGGAGCTTGGCAAGATCACTAAAGGCAAAAAAGTTCACATCAACATCTCTGAAATCAAACACGCTGATCTTGACGCTATTCTTGTAGCTGAAAGCATCGCACAACAACTTGAGCGTCGTGTATCTTTCCGCCGCGCATTGAAGCAAGCAATTCAACGCTCCATGCGTTCGGGTGCTAAAGGGATCAAAACCGCAGTTAGCGGTCGTCTCGGTGGCGCGGAAATCGCACGTTCGGAAGGCTACAGCGAAGGTACAGTACCTCTTCATACACTGCGCGCAGATATTGATTATGGTACAGCAGAAGCACATACAACTTACGGCCGTATCGGCGTAAAAGTGTGGATCTATCGCGGCGAAGTCCTTCCGACTAAGAAGAAAGCTCCCCAGGAAGGAGGCAACTAATCATGTTGGTACCTAAACGTGTCAAACACCGCAAACAACAACGCGGTCATATGAAAGGTCGCGCTAAAGGCGGCACAACAGTAGCATTCGGCGAATTTGGTCTTCAAGCTCTTGAACCGACATGGATCACGAACCGTCAGATCGAGGCAGCTCGTATCGCGATGACTCGTTACATCAAACGTGGCGGTAAAGTATGGATCAAAATCTTCCCGGATAAGCCGATAACTCAAAAGCCTCTAGAGGTTCGTATGGGTAGCGGTAAAGGTAACGTTGAGAAGTGGGTTGCAGTCGTTAAACCAGGTAAGATCATGTTTGAACTTGCTGGTGTATCCGAAGAAATTGCTCGTGAAGCAATGCGTCTTGCTGCTCACAAACTGCCGATCAAAACGAAGTTCGTGAAACGCGAAGAAGTGGGTGGTGAAGCAAATGAAAGCTAATGAATTTCGCAACCTAACCTCTGCTGAGCTTGAACAACAGATCACTGGTTTTAAAGAAGAGCTTTTCAACCTTCGTTTCCAATTGGCTACTGGCCAACTGGATAACCCGACACGGATTCGTGACGTGCGTAAAGGAATTGCTCGCGCTAAAACGATCTTGCGTGAAAGAGAACTCGGCATCAGCAGCTAATAATATTTTCTTGCAGTTATGAACCATCACGGCTGTAGGAAGGAGGAAGAACATGAGCGAACGCAATGCCCGCAAAGTGCTAATTGGCAAAGTCGTAAGCGACAAAATGGATAAAACAATTGTTGTTGCTATTGAGACTTACAAAAAACACGAATTGTACCATAAACGTATTAAGGTTACGAAAAAGTTCAAAGCGCACGATGAAAACAACCAAGCGAAAATTGGCGATATCGTGAAAATCATGGAGACTCGTCCGCTTTCCAAAGACAAGCGCTTCAGACTTGTAGAAGTTGTAGAAGTAGCGGTTGTTATTTAACGAGCGATAGCAGTACCTGAGCATTTTTCCGAAAGGAGGACGTTGAAATGATTCAACCATTTTCGCGCTTAGCAGTTGCTGACAACTCCGGCGCTAAAGAATTGATGTGTATCCGTGTACTAGGCGGTACAGGACGCCGCGTTGGTCACATTGGCGACTTGATCGTTTGCTCCGTCAAACAAGCAACACCAGGCGGCGTTGTCAAAAAGGGTGACGTTGTAAAAGCCGTTATCGTTCGCACGAAGCGTTCGGTTCGTCGTAAAGACGGTTCCTACATCGCATTCGATGAGAATGCGGCAGTAATCGTTAAAGAAGATAAGAGCCCGCGCGGCACACGTATCTTCGGACCTGTTGCTCGTGAGCTTCGCGATAAAGATTTCATGAAGATCGTATCGCTGGCACCAGAAGTAATCTAATCAAAACCCTATATAAGCTTGAAAGCACAAGCGTGCAGGAGGTGTAACTCATGCCAAGGTTGAAAAAAATTCTTGAATCGCATAACAATAAATTGCACGTCAAAAAAGACGATACAGTTATCGTTATTACCGGTAAAGACAAAGGTAAAAAGGGCCGTGTAATCGCTGCGTACCCGCGTGAAAATCGCGTACTTGTAGAGGGCGTTAACATGGTGAAAAAGCATACTCGTCCATCGCAAGCAAACCCGCAGGGCGGTATCATTGAACAAGAAGCGCCAGTACACGTATCGAACGTTATGCACATCGATCCGAAGAGCGGTAAAGTAACACGTATCGGATATAAAGTGCTCGACAACGGTAAGAAAGTACGAATCGCTAAACGTTCCGGAGAAGTAATCGACTAATCGTTACAGTAGGAAAGGAGGTCCATGAAAATGGCAGCAAGAATGAAAGATCGTTTTCTCAATGACATCACACCTGCTCTTATGCAGAAGTTCAACTATACGTCTGTAATGCAAGTGCCGAAAATTGAGAAGGTTGTTATCAACATGGGGGTAGGCGAAGCGGTTTCCAATTCGAAAATCCTTGATGTAGCTGTTGAAGAACTACGCATCATTTCCGGTCAAAAACCAGTCGTAACTCGCGCGAAGAAGTCGATTGCCGGCTTCAAACTTCGTGAGAACATGCCAATCGGGGTTAAAGTGACATTGCGCGGCGAGCGCATGTACCACTTCCTTGACAAGCTGTTCAATATTTCGCTTCCACGCGTACGTGACTTCCGTGGTGTTTCGAATAAAGCATTTGATGGTCGTGGAAACTACACGCTTGGCTTGAAAGAGCAGCTGATTTTCCCAGAGATCGAATACGATAAAGTCGATAAAGTTCGTGGTATGGACATCGTCATCGTCACTACGGCAAAAACGGACGAAGAATCTCGTGAATTGCTGACCCAATTGGGCATGCCGTTCACGAAGTAATCCACTTTTAGGAGGTGTAATACCCAGTGGCAAAAACTTCGATGAAAGTGAAGCAACAACGCACACCGAAATTCCAAGTGCGTGCTTATACGCGCTGTGAGCGTTGCGGCCGTCCGCATTCTGTTTTGCAAAAGTTTAAAATTTGCCGGATTTGTTTCCGCGAGTTAGCACATAAGGGCCAGATTCCTGGCGTTAAAAAAGCAAGCTGGTAAAATGCCTAGTTCGGGAAGGAGGTTAACACAATGGTTATGTCTGATCCGGTTGCAGATATGTTGACACGTATTCGTAACGCGAATGTCGTTCGTCATGAGACCGTGGAAATGCCCGCTTCGAAAATGAAGAAGCAAATTGCTGAAATTTTGAAGCGTGAGGGTTTCATCCGCGATGCTGAATATATCGAAGACAACAAACAAGGTATGATCCGTATTTTCCTGAAATACGGCCCTAACCAAGAGCGCGTAATTACAGGCCTGAAACGTATTTCGAAACCTGGCCTTCGCGTTTACACACAATCAACTGAAATCCCACGCGTTTTGGGCGGTCTTGGAATTGCTATTATTTCCACGTCCAAAGGGGTTATGACTGATAAAGAAGCTCGCCAAGTTAAATCCGGCGGCGAAGTAGTCTGCTACGTTTGGTAAGTAACAAGTCACAAAGACAGGAGGTGTAACAATGTCCCGTATTGGTCGTAAACCAATTCAAGTGCCTAACGGCGTTACTATTAACTTGGATAACACAGTTATTACTGTAAAAGGACCGAAAGGATCGCTTTCCCGTGAAGTTCACAAAGATATGAAAGTGAACGTATCGGAGACTGAAATCCTGATCGAACGTCCTTCCGACAATAAATTGCATCGTTCTTTGCACGGAACGACTCGCAGTATCATCGCTAACATGGTGAGCGGCGTTACTGAAGGCTTCTCGAGAAATCTGGAGCTGGTAGGTGTAGGTTACCGTGCGAACAAAGCTGGCGATAAGATCGTTCTTAACGTTGGTTACTCTCACCCGGTGGAGATTACACCAGAGGCTGGTATTGAGTTTGACGTTCCTGCGAACACGAAAATCACTGTTCGCGGTATCGACAAAGAGCGCGTAGGCGCTGTTGCTGCTCAAATCCGCTCCGTTCGTGAACCAGAGCCGTATAAAGGCAAAGGTATCAAGTACGAAGGTGAACGCATCATCCGCAAAGAAGGTAAAGCTGGTAAGAAGAAATAAGCAAACGGCTCGTTTGCTTAAGATAGCGTCCTAAGGCAATGAGAAAGGAGTGAACCTTGCATGATTACGAAAGGCGATAAAAACAAGGCTCGTCTGAAAAGACACCTGCGTGTTCGCAAAAAAATCAACGGTACAGCTGCACGTCCACGTCTGTCTGTATTCCGTTCCTCCAAGCATATGTATGCACAATTGATCGATGACGTTGCAGGTGTAACGATCGCATCCGCGTCCACAATGGACAAAGAGTTGACAGAAGCTGTCGGCAATGGCGGTAACATCGAAGCAGCTACGAAAGTAGGCCAATTGATTGCACAACGCGCTCAAGCGAAAGGGGTAACCCAAATCGTATTCGACCGCGGCGGTTACTTGTATCACGGCAGAATTTCAGCACTTGCGACAGCAGCTCGCGAAGCTGGTCTGGAATTCTAATCGACTTTACTTATAAGGAGGTTAAATGACTTGCGTGTAGATCCGAATACGTTAGAACTGACTGAAAAAGTTGTTAATATCAATCGCGTAGCGAAAGTTGTAAAAGGCGGACGCCGTTTCAGCTTTAGTGCGCTTGTAGTAGTCGGCGACGGCAAAGGCTGGGTTGGCGCAGGGATCGGTAAAGCAGGCGAAGTACCTGATGCGATTCGCAAAGGTATCGAAGATGCTAAGAAAAACCTGATCCATGTACCACTCGTTGGAACAACGATCCCTCACCTTGTCCTCGGACATTTCGGCGCTGGAGAAGTTCTTCTGAAGCCGGCTTCCGAAGGTACTGGCGTTATCGCTGGCGGCCCTGTACGTGCAGTACTTGAGCTTGCTGGTGTAGGCGACATTTTGACGAAATCGCTCGGTTCTTCGAACTCCATGAACATGGTAAACGCGACGCTAGAAGGTCTTTCCCGTTTGAAACGTGCGGAAGAAGTTGCGAAGCTTCGTGGTAAAACTGTCGAAGAGCTGTTAGGTTAAGGAGGGAAATACGATGGCAAAATTGCAAATCACCCTCGTTCGCAGTTTGATCGGCCGCAACGAGAAACAACGTGCTACTGTTGAAGCGCTTGGCCTTCGCAAAATTCGCCAAGCTGTTGTTTTGAACGATAGTGAAGCTATCCGCGGCATGGTTAACGCTGTTAGCCACTTGGTTAAAGTTGAAGAAGTATAAGATAGCTTTCTAGAAATCAATAAGGAGGTGCACGAACGATGAAATTGCATGAGCTAGCACCAGCACCGGGTTCGACTCAAGCGCCTAAGCGCAAAGGCCGCGGTATCGGTTCCGGAAACGGTAAAACAGCCGGTAAAGGTCATAAAGGTCAAAACGCTCGTTCCGGCGGCGGCGTTCGTCCTGGTTTCGAGGGTGGACAAAACCCGTTGTATCGTCGAGTGCCGAAGCGTGGATTCAACAACCGTTTCCGTACCGAGTATGCGATTGTTAACATTGAAGAACTAAACAGCTTTGCAGCAGGTACAGAAGTCACTCCAGAAGTTCTTCTTGAGCAAGGGATTGTCAAAAATCCGCTTGCAGGAATCAAAATTTTGGGTAACGGTGAAATTAGCGTTTCGCTGACTGTAAAAGCAAGCAAGTTCTCTCAATCTGCGGTAGAGAAAATCCAGGCTGCCGGCGGTAAAACCGAGGTGATCTAATTGTTCAAGACCGTGTCCAACATTTGGAAAGTGGCGGATCTTCGTACAAGGATCCTGTTCACTCTCATGATTCTTCTTGTATACCGCATCGGGGCATTCATTCCGGTGCCTGACGTCGACAAGAGCGTGTTCGATCAAGTCAATGAAGCCGGAACGGATTTGTTCGGCTTGCTTAACACGTTTTCCGGCGGTGCTTTGTTCCAATTCTCTATCTTCGCAATCGGCATTACACCGTACATTACGGCATCGATCATCGTACAACTATTGTCGATGGACGTAATTCCTAAGTTTGCGGAGTGGGCTAAGGAAGGCGAGAACGGTAAACGTAAACTTGCTCAGATCACTCGTTACGGTACGGTTGTGCTCGGTCTTGTTCAAGGCTTTGCAACAGCAATCGGCTTTAACCGTCAGTATGGTCAACAAATGATTCCGAACGCTACCTTCGTTGACTACTTAGTCATCGCTATCATCTTGACTGCAGGTACTGCTTTCTTGATGTGGCTTGGCGAGCAGATCACGGAGAAGGGCATCGGGAACGGTATTTCCATCCTGATCTTCGCTGCTATCGCAGCAGGTATCCCTGGTCATATCCGTACGATCTACCAAGATCAATTCATCGGTGTACAAGACCAATTGTTCTTGAACATCATTAAGGTAATTCTGATCGTCGTTGCGATTATCGCAATCATTGTCGGTGTTATCTTCGTTCAGCAAGGTATTCGCAAAATTCCGGTTCAATACGCTAAACGCGTCGTTGGACGGAAAATGTACGGTGGACAATCGACACATATCCCGATGAAAGTGAATGGCGCTGGCGTTATTCCTGTCATCTTCGCGGTATCGCTGATTATGTTCCCAATTACGATTGCTGGGTTCTGGGCCGACAAAGGTTGGGCGCAATGGATTATGGATAATATGTACTATGACAAGCCGCTTGGCATGGTATTGTACGTATTGCTCATCATCGGATTTACTTTCTTCTATACATTCGTACAAATCAATCCTGTGCAAATGGCGGATCAAATGAAGAAGAACGGCGGCTACATCCCGGGCATTCGCCCAGGCAAGCCAACTTCCTCTTACTTGACTCGTGTAATGTCACGGATTACACTGACGGGTGCAATCTTCCTGGCGGTTATCTCCTTATTGCCGGTCGTGTTCGGTAAGATTGCTGGATTGCCAACGTCCGTTCAGCTTGGCGGTACCTCGCTTCTAATCGTTATCGGGGTTGCGCTAGACACGATGAAGCAAATCGAGAGCCAGTTGATCAAACGCCATTACAAAGGGTTTATCAATAAATAACAATAGGTTCTGACCGGGCTTTGCGCGATCGACAACGATATTGTGCGGGAAGCCCGCCCGAGCCTATTGTGCTTAAAGCGAGGAACTCGGCAATGAACATTTTATTCATGGGCCCTCCGGGGGCAGGCAAAGGAACGCAAGCTGAACGTATTGTAGAAGAATTCAGCGTACCGCATATTTCCACAGGCGATGCATTCCGTCTTGCTATGAAGCAAGGAACTGCTATCGGTCTTAAAGCGAAAGAGTATATCGATCAAGGTTTGCTCGTTCCTGATGAGATCACAAATGGAATCGTGAAAGAGCGTCTTGCTCTTGATGATTGCAAAAACGGTTTTCTGCTCGACGGTTTCCCTCGCACGCTCCAACAAGCCGAAGCGCTTGACGGAATGCTTGCTGAGCTTAACCGCGGCATCGACCATGTTGTTAACTTGAAGGTTGATCGCGGACTGCTGCTTGCCCGTCTTACTGGCAGACGCATCTGCAAATCTTGCGGTTCGACTTACCACGTGATGTTCAACCCGCCAAAGGTTGAAGGCATCTGTGACAAGGACGGCGGAGAGTTGTATCAACGTTCAGATGATACAGAGGAAAAGGTAGGCACGCGCCTGGATGAGTATACATCCAAGACAGCCCCTCTACTCGATTACTACAGCACTAAAGGTCTCCTGCGCGAAGTCGACGGCGAGAAGGACATCGAAGTCGTAACATCCGAAATCGTATCCTGCTTGCGAGGTTCATTGTAATGATTATATGCAAATCCGAATCGGAGCTGCGCTATATGAGGGAAGCAGGACGCATCGTTGCGGAAACGCATCGGCTAATGGCTTCAGCGGTTAAGCCGGGCATCACCACTGGTGAGCTTGACGAGATCGCCGAGAAGTTCATTAAAAGTCAAGGTGCGATACCTTCTTTCAAAGGTTACAATGGTTTTCCTTCCAGCGTTTGCGCTTCTGTGAATGACGAGCTTGTACACGGCTTCCCTGGGTCACGCAAGTTGAACGAGGGCGATATTGTCAGTATTGATATCGGAGCGCAGTACGAAGGCTATCATGGCGATTCGGCTTGGACCTACGCGGTTGGAGCTGTATCCGATGAAGTTCAAAGGCTGCTAGATGTAACGGAAGCATCGCTTTATGCGGGGCTTGCGCTCATCAAACCAGATGTTCGTTTATACACGATATCGCATGCCATTCAAAAGGTAATTGAGAATGCTGGATTCTCCGTTGTGCGTGAATACGTAGGGCACGGAATCGGCGCGGACCTTCATGAAGAGCCGCAAATACCGAACTATGGTATACCGGACCGCGGACCACGGCTCAAGCCCGGAATGGTACTTGCAATCGAGCCAATGGTTAATATCGGTGAACGATATGTCCATACGCTCGAAGACAATTGGACGGTCGTAACAGATGACGGTTCATGGTGCGCTCACTTTGAGCACACGGTAGCCGTAACAGAGGACGGCTTTGAAATATTGACCATTTTGCCGCAGCAGTCATAGTCTATGGCCATGGATGCGCGTCCCCAGATTGGTCAGTTCGTCAAAGTGCTTCGCGGTAAAGACGAAACAAGCTTGGCAGTCATCGTAGCGATTATCGACGACAGGTTCGTCATGATAGCGGACGGCGACAAGCGAAAGTTCGATCTGCCGAAGAAAAAAAACGTTCTGCATCTTGAACTACAGCCTGAAATAAGCCAAGAGGTAACAAGCAGCATGCTTGAAGCCGGCAGGGTAACCAACGCCAAGTTACGTTATGTGATTCAGAAGTTTATGCAAGCGAAAGGAGAATGACGGTGGCTAAGGAAGACGTCATTGAGGTCGAAGGCACGGTAATTGAGCCGTTGCCAAATGCGATGTTCAAGGTGGAGCTGGAGAACGGTCATCAGATTCTCGCACACGTTTCCGGAAAGCTCAGAATGCACTTTATTCGCATCCTGACAGGAGACAAAGTGGTTATACAGTTATCGCCTTATGATTTATCAAGAGGGCGCATCACCTATCGTAAGTAGGCTTAATAAGCCTGCTGACGAAAGATTCGGGAGGTAATCACAATGAAGGTTAGACCTTCGGTAAAGCCGATCTGCGAAAAATGCAAAGTCATTCGTCGCAAAGGCAACGTTATGGTGATTTGTGAAAATCCGAAACACAAACAAAAACAAGGATAGAAGGAGGAATATATAGCCTATGGCACGTATAGCTGGTGTAGACTTGCCGCGTGACAAACGCGTCGAAATCGCCTTGACGTACATCTTCGGTATTGGCAAGAAGACTTCACAAACTTTGTTGACTGCTGCTGATGTTAACTATGACACTCGCGTTCGCGATCTGACTGAAGACGAATTGGCTCGTTTGCGTGAAGCAATCGACAAATCCGTTAAAGTAGAAGGCGACTTGCGTCGTGAAATTTCGCTTAACATTAAACGCCTGACTGAAATCGGCTGCTACCGTGGTCTTCGTCACCGTCGCGGTTTGCCTGTTCGTGGTCAACGTACAAAAACAAACGCTCGTACTCGCAAAGGTCCTCGTCGGACTGTAGCTAACAAGAAGAAATAAGAAGGGAGGATAATGGACAATGGCTAAACCAAAAAAAGTCGTACGTACCAAACGTCGCGACCGGAAAAATATTGACACTGGCGTTGCGCACATCCGCTCGACGTTCAACAATACGATCGTCACGATTACGGATCCGCACGGTAATGCAATCTCCTGGGCAAGCTCCGGTAACCTTGGTTTCAAGGGCTCCCGTAAGAGCACGCCGTTCGCAGCTCAAATGGCTGCTGAATCCGCTGCGAAAGCTGCAATGGAGCATGGCATGAAAACTGTCGAAGTGATGGTTAAAGGTCCAGGCGCAGGCCGCGAAGCAGCGATTCGTTCGCTTCAAGCTGCAGGATTGGAAGTTAACCTCATTAAAGACGTTACCCCAGTTCCGCATAACGGATGCCGTCCTCCGAAACGTCGTCGCGTATAGTTGGATCAACGGTGGTATCAAATAACAACAACTTGTGAATAATGGTTGTGAAGGTTTGGCATACTACGAGATTTGACTTAAAATAACGTAAGTAACGGAGCGACGTTTGAAGGAGGGTACTATTAGTGATTGAGATCGAAAAGCCGAAAATCGAAACCGTTGACCTGAATGACGAGGGAACTTACGGACGGTTCGTCGTTGAGCCGCTGGAACGCGGATACGGAACGACGTTAGGAAATTCGCTTCGCCGAATTTTGTTGTCGTCGTTGCCCGGAGCAGCAGTAACCTCGGTTCAGATCGACGGAGTGCTTCACGAGTTCTCCACGGTTCCCGGAGTGATTGAGGATGTTACCGAAATCATTCTGAACCTGAAGGGCCTCTCGTTAAAAATCCACTCCGATGAAGAAAAGGTGTTGGAAATCGACGCGGAAGGCGAAGGGAACATTACGGCGGGCGACATTCGAGCTGACAGTGATGTCGAGATTTTAAGCCCTGATCTTCACATCGCAACCTTGGCCTCCGGCGCGCGGCTCCATATGCGGATTTTTGCCAATCGGGGACGCGGCTACGTGCAAGCGGACCGCAACAAGAAGGACGATCAACCGATTGGAGTTATTCCAGTCGATTCGATCTACACGCCAATTACACGTGTCAACTACAGCGTTGAAAATACTCGCGTCGGTCAAGTCACTAACTATGACAAACTTACGCTAGAAGTATGGACGGACGGAAGTATTCGTCCGGAAGAGGCAGTAAGCCTCGGCGCGAAGATTTTGACCGAGCATTTGGACTTGTTCGTTGGATTAACCGATGAAGCCAAAGACGCGGAGATTATGGTCGAGAAGGAAGAAGACAAGAAAGAGAAAGTTCTGGAGATGACAATCGAGGAACTGGATCTTTCCGTACGTTCTTACAACTGCTTGAAACGCGCAGGAATCAATACCGTTCAAGAGCTGATTACGAAATCCGAAGAGGACATGATGAAGGTTCGTAACTTGGGCCGCAAATCCCTCGAGGAAGTTCAAGAGAAGCTTGAAGAGCTGGGCCTTGGCCTGCGTATGGAAGAGTAGAGACCAACTTAGTGTAGACAACAGAGCAAGGGAGGGGAAAACAAGATGGCATATCAAAAACTAGGACGTGACGCTAGTGCACGGAAAGCATTGTTCCGTGACCTCGTTACTGATTTGTTCCTTTATGAGCGTATCCAAACGACTGAAGCTAAAGCGAAAGAAGTTCGTTCTATCGCTGAGAAGCTGATCACTAAAGCGAAGCAAGGTGATCTTCATGCTCGTCGTCAAGTAGCAGCTTATGTTCGTCGCGAATCCGTTAACGGTGAGCAAGACGCAATCCAAAAGCTGTTCTCCGAACTGGCCACCCGTTACTCGGAACGTGCGGGCGGATACACGCGTATCCTTAAGCTAGGACCTCGTCGCGGCGATGCTGCGCCTATGGTTTACCTAGAACTGGTTGACCGCGCGTAATTGACCGGACCTACCGCAAGAGCTGCAATCGTCCTTCTTGAAGGACGATGCCGCATTTGCGTAGTATATAAGCCTTGAGGCGTATATACAGAGAAAGGGTGGACCCTTGCGGCCACCTTTTTTTATTGGGGAATGTGATCGCAGTGGCTAGGAGGTGTCAGCGATGAGGAATATTTGCGTGAAAGTAAGCTATGATGGAGCCGGGTTCAACGGATTTCAGACGCAGCCTTATGGCCGAACGGTTCAGGGGGAAATAGAGAAGGCGATCAAGCTTTTGACCGGCGAGACGATTATAATAATCGGTTCGGGACGCACCGATGCTGGCGTGCATGCGCAAGGTCAGGTATTCAACTTCTACACGGAGTCGACTATACCGACAGAACGGTGGGCTATTGCGCTCAATACGCGCTTGCCGAAGGATATCGTCATTATAGAAGCCATTGATGTGCCGGAACATTTTCATGCCAGGCGTTCAGCCAAACGCAAGACGTACCGCTACACGATCGACACCGGGAAGTTTCCCGATGTATTCGGGCGGCAGTACCGCTTCCATCATCCGGCTCCTCTGAACGTGGAGGCGATGCGAGAGGGACTCATGCACCTAGTCGGGAAGCATGATTTCACCTCCTTTACGTCGATCCACTCTACTAAACCGCATCATGTGCGTACGGTATATGAAGCTGACTTTGTGCAGGAGGGACCTATCGTTCATATGTACATTACCGGCAACGGTTTTTTGTACAATATGGTGCGGGTTATTATGGGAACCTTATTGTGGGTAGGCCAAGGAAAGCTTGTTCCGGACGACATGAAACGGATCCTGGAAGGCTGCAATCGTTCACTTGCAGGACCAACGGCAATGGCCCACGGTCTTATGCTTCTGGACGTTGAATATTCCAGCGAAACGCCATTATAATTAACTATAAATCACTTGCTTATACCTAGTCTTTATAGTAGAATATAACTTGTGCTTTCGAAGTGGCTATCCCACAGCCCCGACTGAGAAAGTTGCAAACTTGGCGATCTACAATGAATATCAAACCAACGGAAACGTTGTTATAAAAAACGATTAATGTATGAGAATTAAGGAGGATCATCCATGCGTACCACCTATATGGCTAAGCCAAATGAAGTTGAGCGTAAATGGTTCGTCATCGATGCGGAAGGCAAAACGCTTGGTCGTTTGGCTAGTGAAGCTGCAGCGCTTATCCGCGGCAAGCACAAACCGCAATTTACGCCACATGTTGATACAGGAGATTTCGTCGTTGTAATTAACGCAGAGAAGATCGTATTGACAGGCAAGAAAATGTCGGACAAAATGTACTACCGTCACTCGATGTACCCAGGCGGTCTGAAAGCTACACCGGCACAAGAAATGATCAAAAACAAGCCAGAACGCGTTATCGAATTCGCAGTTCACGGCATGTTGCCTAAGAACCGTCTTGGCGACAAGATGAAGCTTAAACTTAAAGTATACGCAGGTGCGGAACATCCACATCAAGCACAAAACCCTGAAGTTTACGAACTTCGCGGGTAATAAAGAGGAGGACAAGTTTCATGGCTCAAGTGCAATACTATGGAACCGGTCGTCGTAAACACTCTGTTGCACGTGTACGTCTTGTGCCGGGTGAAGGACGAATCATTGTTAATAAACGCGATTTGAATGAATATTTCGGTTTGGAAACACTCAAGCTGATCGTAAAACAACCGCTTAACCTAACTGATACGCTTTCGAAATATGACGTATTGGTTATCGCTAACGGCGGTGGCATGTCCGGTCAAGCTGGCGCTATCCGTCACGGCATTTCCCGCGCTTTGCTCAAAGCTGACCCTGAATTCCGTCCAGCTTTGAAACGCGCAGGCTTCCTGACTCGTGATCCGCGTATGAAAGAACGTAAAAAATACGGTCTTAAAGCGGCACGTCGCGCTCCACAATTCTCGAAACGTTAATATGCATACGACGATACCTTCTCTGTACTCCAGGGAAGGTATTTTTGTTTTTAGTGTATATTGGTTCAAACAATACATTGTGCAATGGCAACGAAAGACTTATAATTTTTATACAGATCACTTTCCTAGGAATTAAAAACGGAGGGCAACGCCATGAATCTTTTTGAAAAAGAAGCGCTTATCGCGAAAAAGGCTGTTGAGCTTGAGGATGCGACGCCAGAGGAAATCATCGCTTTTGCGGTTGAGACATTCCCTAATATTACTTTCGCCTGCAGCTTTGGTGCGGAAGATGTTGTTTTGGTAGATATGCTTCAAAAAGTTAGTCCTAAGACCGATATTTTCTATCTGGATACGGATTTTCATTTCAAAGAAACCTATGAGACGCGCGACCGCATGGTGGAGCGCTACCCAGGTATTCCTTTCGTAGAAGTGAAACCGGAGATTACGCCAGAGGAGCAAGCTGCTCAGTTCGGTGAAGAGCTGTGGAAATCGGACGCGAACGCTTGCTGCAACATTCGTAAAGTTAAGCCGCTAACGAATATTCTTGCGAAATACGAAGCTTGGATTACAGGTATTCGCCGTGATCAAGCACCTACTCGGGCGAATTCGAAGAAAATCGAATACGATACAAAATTCGGTTTGGTGAAGTTTAACCCAATCGCTGGTTGGACAAGTGAAGATGTATGGAACTACATTCGCGAGAATGACGTAATCTACAACCCATTGCATGACCAAAACTACCCAAGCATCGGCTGCGAGCAATGCACGCGCAAAGTTATGCCGGGCGAAGACCCACGCGCAGGACGCTGGGCGGGTCAAGAGAAAACGGAGTGCGGTTTGCACAAATGATTTAAACCTCCAATCGAATTCATTCGAGAGGAGCGACTATGAAGACAAGACTCACATAATACACCATCTCGTCCCATATAAATGATAGTGTGCTGTTGCCGCATTATTATATGAAGGACGGGGTGGTTTTTTTATGCGCCGATTAGGTCGGCATTTCGTCGTATGGATTAATTATAGGGGAGCGATACGAATCGCCATTGGCTTACTCGTCATCGCCTTAACAGCCGTACTGCTCGGACAAGGAATGCCAGCAGCCCGAACGTGGTCGTATTGGACGATGCCGTTGTCGGGCAAGACTATTGCCATTGACGCCGGACACGGAGGCGTGGATGGGGGAGCGATGAGCAAGGAGGGGGTTATCGAAAAGGACTTGAACCTTGCCATAGCTCTTTATTTGCGCGATTATTTGCAGCAGGCAGGTGCTGTTGTCTTAATGACGCGCGAAGGGGATTATGATCTCGCCACAGGAGACTCACGCGCCTACAGCAAGCGCAAGACCGAAGATCTGAAGAAACGTGTTGCGCTCATCAAAGAGAATCATCCAGCTGCCGTCATCAGCATCCATATGAACAGTATCCCGTCGGATAAGTGGTCGGGTGCACAGACGTTTTTCCACCCGGACAAACATCCGGACAACCGATCGCTTGCGACGCTCATCCAGGATGAGATTAAGCGCAATCTTGAGAACACAAGCCGGATGCCAGCGTCCAAAAAAGACGTTTATGTGCTGAAGGAACTCGCGGACATGCCGACTGCGCTCGTAGAGGTTGGTTTTCTATCCAATCCAGGTGAAGCGGCGCGTCTGGCGGATACGGAATACCAGCGGCAGGTTGCCGCATCGATCTATCAGGGCATACTAAGGTATAGTTCGGGCGAGAAGGTTGCCGATGTGCAGGAATAACGCGTGCAACTGGCTAAAGAGTCATATTTCGCTAGTTGGCTGATGGACATACTGTGCTATAATTAAGTGATTAAATCTAAGATCATTTATCGAAATGTGATTACATAAAGGTGGGACATAACCGATGTTAACGCGTGAACAAGTGATTGATCTCGTCGGTTCGGTGACGAGTACGTATAGCGCGGATGGAATTACAATCCGCGACGTTATGGTAAAGGACCGTCAAGTATCATTGACGGTCCTTGGGGCTGGCGCGGACATACAGCCCGCGCTGGAAGCCTCGCTTCGCGAGGCGCTGGCGCGGGAGGGCGTCGAAACCGTGCGTTGCCGGTTTCGAAGCGAGCCCGCGCCTGACGCTGGCGGCAGCAAGGCAGAGCCTGCTGCGAAGCCAGCGGCAGCCGGGGCGGCGCCGGTGCAGGGACACGGCACCGGCCTCGCCAGCGCGTTGCTGGATCCTGCCAGCAACGTGAAGTTCATCGCCGTCGCCAGCGGCAAGGGCGGCGTCGGCAAGTCGACGGTGACCGTCAATCTGGCGGTCGCCCTAGCCCGCAGGGGCAAGCGCGTCGGCATTATCGACGCCGACATCTACGGCTTCAGCGTGCCCGATATGATGGGCATCGAGGAACGCCCGAACGTTGTGAACGAGCGCGTCATTCCGATCGAGAAGTTCGGCGTCAAAGTGATGTCGATGGGCTTCTTCGTTGAGGACAATAGCCCGATCGTATGGCGCGGACCGATGCTCGGCAAGATGCTGCGCAACTTCTTCCAGGAAATCGAGTGGGGGGAGCTCGACTATTTGCTGCTCGACTTGCCGCCAGGCACGGGCGACGTCGCGCTTGACGTCCATCAGATCATCCCGCAAAGCAAAGAAATTATCGTTACGACGCCTCATGCGACAGCTGCATTCGTAGCGGCGCGGGCAGGGGCAATGGCGATTAAGACCGAACATGAGATTATCGGCATTGTTGAGAACATGTCGTATTACGTCTCAACCTCCACAGGGGAGAAGGAATACGTGTTCGGTCGCGGCGGTGGCGCACGTTTGGCCGAATCGCTTAACGCGGACTTGCTCGCGCAAATTCCGCTCGGCGCTCCGGACAACCATATATCCGAACCTGATTTCGCACCGTCGGTTTACAAAGCCGATTCGGAGACAGGCGGACTGTACTTGGAACTGGCCGATAGCGTGCTTAATAAGCTTGAAGGGTAAGAGCCGGATAATAGCCAACACATAAAAGAAGCCAGAACAGCAATTTCGCTGCTCTGGCTTCTTTTTTATAACCGCTGCTACATACCGGAATCGTCGCCGCCCGAATCGTCGGATGATTGATCATCTCCCGAAGACTGATCTTCTTTCGAGGCGTCTTCCTCTGACTTTTTCTTCTCAACCTTCTCTTCAGGGTTAGGCTTAAGCTCTTCCTGCACCGCTTTCTTCATAAGGTCAAGCACTTCAAGCCGGAAAAGCGGATTTTGCATCGATTCCTGCATGAGCGACATGACTTCTTTGCGGTATTGCGTGCTTTGAAGCACCTCGAGAATCATTTTGTCCATTTCCGGTGTTTTGAGCACTTTAACAAGATCGGCTTGATACGTCGGATCCTTAATCAATTCCTTATGAATGTCCTTGTTCTGCTTGTTGACGGCTTTGGCGAATTCACCCGCGAACCTTGTATCCACCATCAGCTTCTTAATGACTTTGTCGTAGTCAGGGGAGATGAGCACGTCTTTTACAGCGAGGCGCACTTCCTCTTGATCCTGAACGGATAGAAGCTTCGACGTATTGCCGTTATAGCCGGACATCTGTTGCGAAGATTCTTGAAGCGCCTTTTGGGCATCCTCGGTCTTCAAAATGTCGATGACCATTGACTTCATATCCTTATAACTCACCTGTTGGTTTCCGCCTGACGGTTCTGAGCCGCAGCTAGTCAATACCATCGCCAAAGCAGGGATAACCAACAATAAAGCCCATCGATTGCGCATATGGCCTTGCTCCCTTCTATGTCAGCACTTGTGTAATCTTCGCAAGAAGCAGGGGGTGTTCTGAAATTGTTTATTGAGCAGATTGATGACCTTATTATGCGCAATGTTCACCGTATTATCATGAGTGACAGTTAGCTTTTTGCCCCGAACGTGGTAAAATAAAGGGTGTTTGCATAAGGCTTGTTTATTGACCTTACGAATGATTACAATCCGGCTGATGCATAGCTGAATATGCGTTGGCGTTGAACCCATTTTACAGGAGGAATTGGAATTGAATTTACGCAAATGGTTCTTTTTATTTTGGAGCTGCATGGCAGTCGGTGCGCTTGCTTGCGTTGTTAGCGGCTCGATCATGTCATGGACGGATCAGGACTTCGGCTTTATGGGTCTCGAAGCAACGGGCTTCAACGCTTTGATGATGGCTATTGTCGGCTTGATGATCGGTGCGTTCAGCCAAATGGGCTTCTTCGCATATTTGACACTGAATTACATCGCGCTCAGCGTATTCCGCAAAAAATATTTGTGGAATGCCTTGCAAGGCTATACGACTGCATTCGCCGCGTTCGGACTAGGATACGTCTTATTCGAGCAGCGGACGAACAATTGGTTTTTCTGGGTGTTGCCGCTAATCCTGCTCATCCTGTCGGTTGCCGTCTCTTGGTACAAAGTAAAGCAGACGAACCAAACCGCATTCGTACCGACAATGTTCCTTATGTTCGTGATTACGTTTATTGAAGCTTGGCCCGCGTTGCAAGGAGAGACGAACGTATCTGCTATCGTCTTTATGATGATTCCGTTATTCGTCTGCAATGCGTACCAAATTATGATGATGCATCGTTTGGTCAGCAATAAAGCGGCCGACCCCGCAGCAAGCACTGCGAAGCCGGTCGTCTAATACAACGAGCGGCTCCGATTGCGAGCCGCTCATTGTTTATCCTATTCAATTATTAATGATACTTACGGCTGTTCATCGGCACTCCATTGCGTGTAAGCGGCGATCGATGCTGATTTCTCCTGTACGGGCTTGCCTTCGATATCCGTCTGAGAAATCAGCTCCGATACGTTAACGAAATCGTAGCCGTTGCCGCGCAATTGATCAATAATAGCCGGGAGAGCTTCCGCGGTTTGGATGGCGGAGTCGCTTGCATGCAGTAAAATAATATCGCCGGGATGTGTTCTGCTCACGACCCGATTCACAATCTTGTCCGTTCCGGGGCTCATCCAGTCAAGCGAATCCGTATCCCATTGAATCACTTTGTAGTTGAGCTCTTCAGCGATACGCAGGACGCGTTTGTCAAAGTCTCCGTTAGGGAGTCGGATCAGGCTAGGCTGTTTGCCTGTTACATCGGTTAAGATCGTATGTGCGGTCGTAATTTGTTTGCGGATCTCTTCATCGCTGAATTTGCTGTAATTATCATGCTTATGGCCATGGCTTCCAATCTCATAGCCGGCATCAATAATTTTTTTCACAATCTCAGGATGGGACTGACTCCATGGCGAAGACAGGAAGAACGTAGCTTGCTTAACGTTTTTTTCTTTCAACACATTAAGAATCGGTTCTGTCTTTTTTTCGCCCCAGCTAATGTCGAACGTAAGAGCGACGATCTTCTTCTCCGTTGGTATGCTGTAGATGGCTGCCGGCTGCTGCGGAGCGAAGACGGTAATATTGTCGCGTTCCGCATAGATGATGCCGATAGAGAAGGCGACAGCAATAGCAATTAAGAAGTACCTTTTCAATTTCTGACCGTTGAGCACATAAAAAACATTCATAACCATGCTCTCCTCTCTAATTTGCGCTTGTTGTACAATCTATGCTCGTACACCCAGTTTATTCATGCTTGTTCGATTACACCGAAAGTTCAACTGATTAGGGAGGTTTTATTCATGTTTAAAAAGAAGTCGATCATGGATCATCTGAAGAAGATGAATCCGTATATTGCTTTTGGGTTTATATTGTTTTTTGCCGGCATGGTCATTGGAGGGACGAATCCCGTCTTTCATGCGTTTCTGAATAATCAACTAGCTGGACTAAGCGGCTTATCCGACGTTGCCGAGAATTCGGACAATCCGACATTGACGCTTTCCATCATCATCTTCCTTAATAACGCGATTAAAGCTGTATTCGTCATGTATTTGGGTGCCTTCTTCGGTATTATCCCTTTATTGTTTATCGTGGTGAATGGGATGCTGATCGGATATCTATTGCAAAATATCGCTGCCCAAGAGGGAGCAGGTTATATGGCATCGGTTGTCCTTAAAGGAATTTTGCCGCATGGTATTATTGAGATTCCAGCTATCATTATCGCTTGCGCCTATGGTATGAAGTTCGGAACGCTTGGTTTGCGCGGCTTTGGGAGCCTATTGTTCAGCAGATCGAAGCTTCCGGCGATCGGCAAAGAGTATGAGATCTTCGTTTCACGTACCGTGCCAATGATCGTAATTCTTCCTATTGCAATGCTTGTGGCTTCCATTATCGAAAGTACACTTTCAGTTTGGTTGTTGTCGTTGTAATATTATTTCCAATATTTGAGCATAACAGTAAAGCAGTGTCCTAAGCATTATCGACGGCACTGCTTTTCTGTCACATGGGGGACGGTCCAATTGCGCTTTGTATTTGATAAAGGAGGCCGCTTACGGTTATGCTCGGAATACTGTTCAACGATAAAGAATGCAAAGAACTCGATTACGTATTGCGCAAAGAATTGGACGAAATGCTGCTGGACCTGAATGATTCGAGATTGGATGGAGATATTAAGCAAGCGATCGCGCGGAGGTACAAAATCATCTTCCGTATGTACGCACGCATTGCATCTCCCAAAGAGCTATCGCGCTATGCGCTTAATGCCCGCACTTACCGGTAAAAGGCATACATACAGTGAAGCGGCTGGCGTCTAACGGAGGCGATCAGCCTGCACTGGATCAGTTGTTATACAGCTGCTTAAGTAGGCGTAATAATGGCATTAATCATGTTTTTTAAAAAAAATGAAAAAAGGGGTTGCAATAAAATGGGCCCCTGTGATATATTATAAAAGTCGCCGCTGAGACAAAGCGCCGACAAGCAAGAAACGAAAGACAAGTGATTGTTCTTTGAAAACTGAACAACGAGCGAAACTGCCAGTTAAGAAGCTTCGGCTTCATAAACTAAAGCAATAAAATGTTTTTGAGCAAGTCAAACACCTTTATGGAGAGTTTGATCCTGGCTCAGGACGAACGCTGGCGGCGTGCCTAATACATGCAAGTCGAGCGGAGTTATTC